>MGXQ01000071.1 GCA_001801405.1 Gammaproteobacteria bacterium RIFCSPHIGHO2_02_FULL_42_13
CGTCGACATTCGCTCGCAGTGGCACCATGCACCATGTTTCCTGCGTCTGCTGATGATGGTGGAGGAGACATCGCTGATGATGGTGTATCGACCGCCGTCATCATGCCTGCTGTATTACATAGCTAATCCATGTGATCAACGGGATTTGTCATGAACAAAAGTCCAATTGATTATTCTCCAAAATTCTTCTAAATATTTTGCGCGGGCATTGCGATAATCGATGTAATACGCATGTTCCCAGATATCGCATGTTAATAGTGGTTTTTTGTTGTCCGTTAAGGGGTTGTTTGCATTGCTGGTGTTGACGATTTCTAATGTGCCGTCGGTGTTTTTAACGAGCCAAGTCCAGCCTGAGCCGAAATTTCCCATTGCCTTTTCAATGAAGGCAGTTTTGAATTGTTCCATTGAGCCAAATGTTTTTGTGATGGCCGTGTCGAGTGCGTCAGGGATATGGGTTTTATTAGGCGTTAAGCATTGCCAATAAAAACTATGGTTCCAAATTTGTGCGGCGTTATTGAAAATGCCGCCCGATGCTTTTTTGATTATGTCTTCTAACGAATTAACATTTTCAAATGCTGTTCCCTTGACTAAATCATTTAATTTATTCACATAGGCTTGGTGGTGTTTGCCATAATGGTATTCGATTGTTTCAGCCGAAATATGCGGGACGAGTGCATCTTTTTTATAAGGTAAAGGCGGTAAGGTAAACGACATATTGAGCCTCCAGTTGTTTTGAGTGGAAGCAGTATAACACAGACGCATGATTTTAGAAATGATGAAAAAATACGCAGAGATATACTTATACTTGACCGTTGGATCCACCCACTATATCCTAAGTTCATTATTTTTTTATGTGTAGGAGATAAAACCGTGGATATAGGTGTGATTGGTTTGGGTCGTATGGGCATGAACATGGTGTTTCGCTTGCTAGAAGGGCGGCACCGTGTGGTGGCGTATAATCGCAGTTCCGAAAAAGTGGGTATCGCGGTATCGAAAGGGGCGCAGGGCGCGAAAACCTTAGAAGAATTGGTTAAAGCATTGCCGACCCCACGCGTTGTGTGGATGATGGTGCCCGCAGGACAAGCGACGACGGATATGCTCGATCAACTTTTTCCATTGTTATCGCTCGGCGATATTGTTGTTGATGGCGGTAATTCAAATTATAAAGACTCGATGGCGCGCGCGCTGTTATGCAAAAAACATAAGCTTCATTTTTTAGATATTGGCGTGAGTGGTGGCGTGTGGGGATTAAAAATCGGTTATTGTATAATGGCCGGTGGTGAGAAAAAGATTTTTGATTATGTTGAGCCCTTATTAAAAACATTGGCTCCGCCCGATGGGTATGCCTATATGGGCGATCATGGTTCAGGCCATTATGTTAAAATGATTCATAATGGAATTGAGTATGCGTTATTGCAAGCGTATGGCGAAGGGTTTGAAATTTTAAAAGCAAAAAAAGAATTTAATTTAGATTTACATAAAATTGCACATTTATGGAATCAGGGAAGTGTTGTGCGTTCTTGGTTGTTAGAGTTGGCCGAAAATGCTTTATCGGATGATCCAACGTTAGAGCTGATTCAAGGTTATGTTGAAGATTCTGGCGAAGGTCGTTGGACGGTGCAAGAAGCGATTGATCAAGATGTCGATGCGCCAACGATTGTGTTGTCATTGTTGCAGCGATTTCGTTCTCGAAAGTCCGAGTCATTTAGTGCAAAATTTATTGCCGCATTGCGTAACCAGTTTGGCGGCCATGCGGTAAAGAAAAAGTAGGGAGAAATTATGTCAAGACAATCACCCAAGGTAATTAGAAGCCAATTTTTATCGGTTTGTAAAATGAATGATTCATTTAAGCCGGGACCGTTTTTAATGATTGTATTTGGTGGTGCGGGTGATTTAAGTCGTCGTAAATTATTGCCGGCATTATATCATTTGTATCGTGATGAACAGATTACGAATTTTATTATTTTGGGGGTGGGGCGCACAGAACGTTCAGATGAAGAATATCGTGTTGAAATGGGCGAGTATGTGTCTAAATATTCTGGCGATCTTTTTGAAAAAGTCAAATGGGATGCCTTTGCCAGTCATTTGCGTTATATCTCGGGCGATGTGAGCGATGCAAAGCTCTACGTAGAATTACGCACGCAGACCGACAGTCTCATGAAAAAAGTAGGCATTGATAATCTCTTATATTATTTGTCTGTGCCGATTGGGGTTGTATCAGTGATTATTGATCATATGGCGCAGCAGAAGATTTGGTTAACGCAAAAACAATCAAAAGTGATTATTGAAAAGCCATTTGGCAAAGATCGTGATTCAGCAAAAGCGTTGAATACAAAAGTGCTGGAAGTTTTTGAAGAATCACAGATCTATCGTATTGATCATTATCTCGGAAAAGAAACGGTACAAAATATTTTGTTTTTTCGCTTTGCCAATAGTATTTTTGAACCGATTTGGAAGCGCAATTATATCGATCACATTGAAATTTCAGTGACTGAAACCGAAGGTGTTGGGACGCGAGGAGATTTTTATGAGGAGTCGGGCATCATTCGTGATGTGGTCCAAAATCATTTGTTGCAATTGGTATCTTTGGTTGCGATGGAGCCGCCGGTTGGGTTTGAAGCGAATTTAATTCGTGATGAAAAATTAAAAGTATACCGTTCCATACGACAATTTACGCCAGAAGAAATTGCGCAAAATACTGTGATTGGGCAATATGGTGCAGGCACTGTTGCTGAAAAGATCGCCGTCGCCTATCGGAAAGAATCGAAAGTTAATACAAAATCAGTGACGCCCACGTTTTTTGCGGGTCGATTTTTTGTCGATAACTGGCGTTTAGCGGGCGTGCCTATTTATGTGCGTACTGGCAAGCGGTTGAAAAAACGAGTCACTGAATTGGTGGTTTATTTTAAACATCCGCCGTTGAAATTATTAGGATGCGGACATGAAGAAATGCCGCCCAATGCGGTGGTGATGAGTATTACGCCGCATGAATCAATTAATATTTGTTTTAGTGTTAAGTTGCCGGGCATGGTGGATCGTGCTTATCCGGTTAAAATGTCATTTGATTATCAAGAAACCTTTGGTCGGGATTACTCGCCTTACGAACGCTTGCTGATTGATTGCATGAAGGGCGATCAAACGTTATTTCCGGGTGCGGAGGAAATTGAGTGCATGTGGTCGATTGTCGATCCCATTATTCGCTATTGGGAGGAAAAAGGCGATAAACATCTGCCGATTTATGAAGCGGGTACGTGGGGGCCTGAATCTGCGGATCGATTGATGCAAGAAGATGGCAATGAATGGCGTTGTTATGACGAATAAAGACATATTGGTTTTAGATAATGTTGATGTGATGGCTGAATTTATGGTTCAGCGTTTTGTTGAGCGGTATGAAGAGGCGTTATCTGCGCGGAATCAATTTGTTGTTGCGCTATCAGGCGGCAATGCGCCCGTTAAATTTTATCAAATGCTTGCAACCGATGACAAAATTGATTGGCGTAAAGTGCATATTTTTTTAGTGGATGAACGTTTTGTTGCATTGGATCATGACGATAATAATTACCATTTGTTACATGTTAATTTATTAGATCATGTTAAATTGCCCGAAAAAAACCGTCATTATGTGCCTATCGTTGATTCAGTTGTGGAGTCTGCGCGTCAATATGAAAAACAAGTCGACGATTTCTTTGAAACGTCAGACAAACAATGGCCGCAATTTGATTTAATTATGTTGGGCGTGGGGTTGGATGGTCATACGGCATCGTTGTTTCCCGATAGCGCTGAGTTATTAGAAAAAACACATCGTGTTGTTGCGGTTGAAACATCACATGCGAATTATCAGCGCGTTACCATCACATTGCCAGTTATTAATAATGCGCGTCATGTGATTTTTTATGTGAGTGGTGCTGCAAAAAAAGAGATTATGCATCGCATTATAGATAATGCAGATCAATCCTTGCCGGCATCACATGTTGCGCCGACACATGGAACACTAACTTTTATTTTAGACCGTTTTGCAGCTCAGAGCTGCTGAAATTACCCTCCCTAGAAGACTTGCTCTGACTCTCTGCGAGCAGCTCAGAGCTGCGCGGATTAAAATTTTGTAAGCATTTTCGTCGTCTGAAGCTCAGAGCTGCGAGGAGCCTTAAAATCCTTGCTATGACTGGTGTTCCTCAGCTCAGAGCTGTATACTCGCGATCATGAAAATTCTTTCACTTGATACCTCTACATCCGCTTGCTCTGTGGCGTTAATGGTGGACGACCAGATCAGCACTCATTTTTCGATTGCCCCGCGACAGCACGCTAAACTGATTTTGCCTATAATTGATAAATTATTGAACGACGCTGAGTTGTCTCTGTCAAATCTTGATGGCATTGCTTTTTGCCGGGGACCGGGTTCATTTACTGGCATTCGATTGGCGGCGAGTGTGGTACAAGGATTGGCATACGGTGCAGATTTGCCGGTGATTCCAGTATCAACGTTAGCAGCGATGGCGTTGGGTGCCTATCGAAAATTTGGTGTGTCACGCGTGTTGCCAGCACTGGATGCAAAAATGGGTCAAGTTTATTGGGCAGCATATCATGTTGTTGATGAAAAAACCGTTGAAGCGATGATGGCTGATTCTCTTGCCGATCCTGATCAGATGGTGATGCGAAGCGAAGGGGAATGGATCGGTGTCGGTGATGGTTGGCGATCTTATGATTTCAAAGTGTGGTGTAGTAAGCCCCTGGTCGTCGTGCATCCAGAATTTTATCCACAAGCGAGAAGCATGTTGGCGTTTGCGGCGGATCAATTACAAAAAGGAAAAGGAATACAAGCGTGTCATGTATTGCCGATATATCTACGTGATGACGTTGTATCATAAAAAATAATGTTAACCATACTCGAAAAACAACAGAGTGATTTATTGCATGTCTTGTCGGATCATGTGCGCGCGAAATATTCCCAGCATGAAGCCGAAATCATTATGCAATTTATTCGACGTTGTTGCGCATCGGTTGCGCTAGAAGATTTAAGAACGCGCAGTATTGATGATTTATTGTATGTATTGCTTTCTTTATGGCATCACATTCAGGTTCGCTCGCCAGGCCAACTAAAAGTGCGAGTCTATAATCCAGAATATAAGCGCGATGGTTGGCAATCGACACATACCATGGTGGAAATATCCAATGATGATATGCCTTTTTTGGTGGACTCTGTGCGTTCAACGATTAATGATCAGAATGTTTTGGTTAATCTGATGATGTATACGGGTGGGATGCAAATCAGACGAGACGAATCATTTAAAATTATCGATGTTTTATCCGATGAGGCGCAAATAGTGAAGGTTAGCACAGAGGCGCCGATTCACGTTGAATTAGATCGAAAACTAAATGCGGATAAAATTGAAAAATTACAGACAGCGCTAGAAAAATCTTTGCAAGATAATATTAAAGCAGTTAACGATTGGTTGCCGATGAAAAAGCATGTTCAGTTGGCGAAACAGTGGTTAACGCCGCGCGCAGATGGAAAATTTCAGCAAGAAATAAATGAGGCATGTGATTTTTTGGAGTGGATGCTGAGTGAAAATTTTATTTTTTTAGGCGTTCGAGATTATCATGTTTTACAAGATAACTGCAAATATGAATTAGTTCCGATTAAAGATTCGGGACTGGGGATTTTGCGCGATACTGATCAGTGTGAATTACCTTGTCATTTTTTGGATCCTGCTTCGAAGGCATTTCAGTTGGCGATTTCGCCGCGTCCCATTGTGCTGGTAAAAACGGATATTCAATCCAACGTGCGTCGCCGTGATTATATGGATTGCGTGATCGTTAAAAAATGGAATGCAGAAGGCAAGGTGATCGGTGAGCGACATTTTGTTGGGTTATATACATCGGTGACCTATCGCACCGATCCTGCGCAGGTGCCCATTTTGCGTTTTAAAATGCAGCAAATTTTAGAGCGTTCGCAATTGCCGAGTCGGCGCAGTTATGCGTGGCGAGCGATACGAAATATATTAGAAGATTTACCACGTGATGATTTATTGCAAGGGGCACGGTCAGAGTTGCTCGAATTATCCAAGGGTATTTTGCATTTGCAAGAGCGTCAGCGTGTGCGTTTGTTCGTGCGGGAAGATGTATTCAAACGCTTTTATTCCTGTTTGGTGTATGTGCCGCGTGATCATTTTAATACGGAGCTACGTCAAAAAATCGGGCAAATTTTAAAAGAAGAGCTAAAGGGGATATCGATTACCTTTGCGACAACTTTTTCTAAATCGGTTTTGGCGCGGATTCATTTTATGGTGTCGGTTGATCCAGAAGAATTACGACAACCTGATTTTGTCGCGATTGAAAAACGTTTAATCATGGTGACTCGATCGTGGTACGATGATTTTTTGAATGCGCTGATGGCTTGTTATGGTGAAGATAAAGCGTTTCATTATGCGGCGCGTTATCGCCAGGCATTCCCGGCGGGGTATAAAGAACAGTTCAGCGCACGCTCAGCGGTATTTGATGTCCGTTACATGGAAAATCTGACGGCTGATAATCCCTTAGAGATTAATATTTATCAGGATAAAAAAATATTTCACTTTAAATTATTTCGTTGCAATCATCATCTTCCTTTGTCAGATGTGTTGCCGATGTTTGAAAATTTGGGATTGCGCGTGATGGATGAGTGCCCGCATAAAATTACTTTTTCAAATGGAAAAATCTTGTGGATTAATGATTTTGAAGTGACGAGCGGCATTGTGCAAAATGTTGATATTGCATTGAACGAAAACAATGTAAAAGACGTATTTAAAGCGGTTTGGGATGGACGAGCTGAAAGCGATCGATTTAATCAGTTAATCTTGGTGTCAGGTGTTACTTGGCGCGAAGTGATGATGTTGCGTTCGTATGCCAGATACTTAAAACAAATTGGAATTGCTTACAGTCAAACCTATATTGCTGAAACGCTCATTGCAAATGCGGCCATTACAAAGCAATTGGTCGCGCTGTTTCATGTGTGTTTTGACCCGGCGTTGGCACGAGATATCAACGAGAGTAAATGTATTGAAAATCAGATTGCACACGCATTAAATGATGTAACGAGTTTAGATCAGGATAAAATAATCAGACGGTATTTGAATTTATTGCATGCTACACTGCGAACTAATTTTTATCAAAAAACAGAGACAGGCGTGGCAAAGAAATATTTTTCATTCAAATTTGATTCACATAAAATCGCAGAATTGCCCGAGCCTTGGCCGAGATATGAAGTATTTGTGTATTCGCCTGAATTTGAAGGAATACATTTGCGCGCGGCTAAAGTCGCTCGCGGGGGGGTGCGATGGTCAGATCGTCGCGAGGATTTTCGAACAGAAGTGCTGGGTCTAATGAAAGCGCAACAAGTAAAAAACTCTTTAATTATTCCGCAAGGTGCTAAAGGTGGTTTCGTCGTTAAATGCCTATTGCCGACGGATGAACGGCAGGTGCGTCGAGATAAAGGCATTGCTTGTTATAAAGATTTTATTCGCGGCTTGTTAGATATCACCGATAATTTAAAAGGGCAACAAGTGGTTATGCCAAATTCTGTTGTGCGTTATGATGATGACGATTCTTATTTGGTTGTTGCGGCGGATAAAGGGACGGCTGATTTTTCCGATATTGCCAATCAAGTGTCTCAAGAATATCATTTTTGGTTGGACGATGCGTTTGCGTCAGGAGGCAAAGCGGGCTATGACCATAAACGCATGGGAATTACTGCGCGCGGTGTATGGGAATCGGTTAAGCGACATTTTTGTACGTTAAATCAAGATATTGAAAATCATGATTTTACGGTAGTGGGAATTGGTGATATGGCTGGTGATGTGTTTGGTAATGGGATGTTGTTATCAAAACATATTCAATTGATTGCAGCTTTTAATCACATGCATATTTTTATTGATCCTCATCCCAATGCAGCGATCAGTTTTGGAGAACGCCAGCGATTGTTTGCCCTGCCGCATTCTGCTTGGTCTGATTATAATCCACAATTAATTTCGTCGGGTGGCGGCGTTTTTTCTCGTGCCGAAAAAAGTATTACGGTTTCCTCAGAGATGAAAAAAATATTTAATCTTTCAAAAGATGTTATAACGCCGAATGAATTAATCCAATCTATTTTAAAGGCTAACGTTGATTTATTATATAACGGCGGTATCGGCACCTTTATTAAGGCCGCATCTGAAACACATCAAGATGCCGAAGATCGTCATAATGACGCGATTCGTATTGATGCAGATGCATTGAGATGTAAGGTGATTGCGGAGGGCGGTAATTTAGGTTTGACGCAATTGGCGCGCGTAGAATTTAGTTTGCAAGGCGGGCTGGTTTATACGGATTTTATTGATAATTCAGCGGGTGTCGATTGTTCTGATCATGAGGTGAATATTAAAATTTTGTTGAATGATGTGATTCGTCAGTCGCATTTAACACAACTTGAGCGCGATACGTTGTTGGCGGAAATGACCCCTCAAGTTGCTCAGATGGTATTAAAAAATAATTATCGACAAACACAGGCGATTGAATTAACGCTGGTGACGGCTGCTAAAAAAACAGAACTATATGCCGCTTTTATTCAGTCGCTAGAAAAACAGGGAAAATTAAATCGGGCATTGGAGTTTTTGCCAGATGAAGAAACAATTCAAAAACGTATTGCGGAAGGAAAAGGCTTTGTCCGCCCTGAAATAGCGATTTTATTGACCTATAGTAAGAATTTTTTAAAACAACAAATTTTAGCATCTGATTTACCAGAAGATGATTATTTTTCGGCGATGTTGTTTCGTGAGTTTCCGGATATGTTGAAGAAAAAATTTGCCGATTATCTATTGAAACATCATTTGCGTCGAGAAATTATTGCGACACAGTTGACAAACGATATTGTTGATAAAATGGGGCTAACGTTTGTGTACCGCATGCAGGATGAAATGGGCGTGTCCGTGGTTCAGATTATTAAAGCTTATTCGGTTGCAAAACAAATTTTTAGTCAAGACATTTTATGGCAGCAGTTAGAAGATTTAGAGGGTTTGGTTAATATGAATGTGCAGCTCCGTATGATCTGGAAATTGAATCGATTGATACGCCGTGCAACACGTTGGTTGTTGCGACAATATAAACAAATCGATCACGTGGATCATCTCATTGCGCGATTTGAACCACTTATGCAGAAATTAATCGACAGGCTGCCGGTGTTTTTAATGGCGAGTGATAAACAGCGATTGCAAGCAGCGGCGGAGGATTTCATGCAGAATGGCGCGCCAGAAAAATTGGCCTATGCGATTGCATCTTCTTTTGTGCGCTTATCCTTGCTGGATATTACACAGGCATCGTTAGAAGCAGATTTTCCTATTGAAGTGGTATCCGCGGCATATTTTTCGGTGGGTGAAATGCTTGATTTAAGCTGGTTTCGACGGCAATTGGTGGAATATGAGGCGCTATCGCGCTGGGATTTATTGGCGCGAGCAGCCTATCAGGATGCCCTCGATCGATATCATCGAATACTGACGCTTGAGGTGTTGCGTTCAGAGGGTGGCCTGGATGCTTGGACGCGTTGCCATCGTTTTCTTGTTGAACGTTGGCATGAGATTTTGGCTGCCCTCAAAACGGCACCCACAGGGGGGTTGACGAAATTTTCGGTTGGAATTAGCGTATTAGCGGATTTAGCCGAAGAATATGGGTGTGATTTGTAAGCGAAAGCTGGGAATTTATTTGAAATACTATGTGTTCTCGTCTACACTATTAGTTGGGATTAACTACATAAGGATTGAACTGACATGGACGTACAAAAGAAAGATGATAAAAAATTGGACAGCGGCGTCAAAAAAGATGCTCTAAAGCCAATGGACAAACCGATCGGGCAGAACAACACAACAAATACTGCTGCCACCCCTCAAAATCCACCCAAGGTTTTCATTATTGCCGCCGTGCTTCGCAATGCGATTATTAATTTAATCGGTGCCGGCTCCTATAATGCAACCCCGCCGGTGCCTGCAAGAGATGTTACAAATATTGCGAATGCAGTTGCTGCATTAAAGCCATTTAATCTCTCGCAAGAACAACCAAACAATGCACCTGGCGCTGCACCTGTACGACCTGTACAAGTTTTCTTGATGGACGAGAACTTAAGAAACGTCGTGGTGAATTTGTTAGGCGCAGGCACATTCAATCATATTCCTGTCATGGAAGTGATTCGAGTGATCAATGTATTGCGTTCAGCACAACCATTTGACATCACCGTAAATAAAGATGGCGCTAAAAAAGATACCTCTGCGGGTGTCAAAAAAGAGGATGTCAAAAACGAAAAAGTGATATCAAAAACGGATGACGGAAAATTTCATTAATAAATAATGATGTTCAATTAAAAGGGCAATTTATATTGCCCTTTTTTTTCCTCTTGAATCCGATGTTCTTGGCCCTCGTGATCTTGGACTCCATTCGCTTGAGTTTGATTTTCTTGAGTCTGATCTCCTTGAATCCGATGATCTTGAGTCCGAACGTTTTCCGCGAAATTTACCTTTTGGTTTTGAGTTGGTGTGAAACTTGCTTCCACCGCGTGATGAAGGGGGGCGTCTGCCTCGGCTATTGCCTTGTCCTCTGTTGCCGCCAATTGATTCAGGCTTGGTGGAAGGATCGGGTTCGTAACCGGGAATCACTTTGCGTGGAATAGTTATTTTAAGTAATTGCTCGATTTTTTTAATCAATGAACGTTCATCGACGCAGACTAACGAAATGGCTTCGCCTTCTTTGCCGGCACGACCGGTTCGTCCAATGCGGTGAATATAATCTTCGGCTGCGCGAGGCAATTCAAAATTGATGACATGCGGTAAATTATCGATGTTCAATCCGCGTGATGCAACATCGGTTGCCACTAAGACGCGTACGGTTCCATTTTTGAAATGTTCTAATGCGCGTGTGCGTGCGCCTTGACTTTTGTCACCATGTATTGCAGTTGCAGTTAAGCCATCTGTTTTTAATTGTTCGGCAAGACGACTGGCGCTATGTTTAGTGCGTGTAAACACTAATACTTGTTTCCAGTTGTTTGACCCAATTAAAAATGACAGCAATTCGCGTTTGCGTGTGCGATCGACTGGATGAATAACCTGTGCGACGCTTTCAGCGGCGGTATTTCGAGTAGCGACTTCGATCAATGCCGGTGATTTTAATAAACTATTTGCAAGGTTTTTAATGTCTTCTGAAAACGTTGCAAAGAATAATAAGTTTTGTCGTTGTTGGGGCAAAAACGAAATAATGGTGCGAAGATCATGAATAAAACCCATATCTAATATGCGATCGGCTTCGTCGAGCACTAAGATTTCTATCTTGGATAAATCGACGGTTTTGCGTCTTGTGATCTAAAAGACGCCCCGGTGTTGCAACCAAAATATCAACGCCGCGATGTAATTTTTGTATTTGATTAACGATGTTAACTCCACCAAAAATGGTCGTCGATTTTAAATGAAGATGTTTGCCGTAATCGCGTACGCTTTCTTGAATCTGCGCAGCTAATTCGCGCGTTGGCGTTATAATAAGTGCACGAACAACGGGTTTGCTTTTATTCGATGGCTGTTTGCTTAAATGTTGTAAGAGCGGCAACGTAAATGCGGCGGTTTTGCCGGTACCGGTTTGTGCGCCCGCCATGACATCGCGACCTTCCAAAATAATCGGAATTGCTTTGCGTTGGATGGGGGTGGCTTTTGTATAGCCACGTTCGTACACTGCACGAACGAGCTCGGCCGATAGGCCTAACATATCAAATGACATAGATTTCTCCTGGATCTGCCTAGCCCCGTAATAAAGGGCCGGTCCAGGCAAATGAATTATAATTGTTTACCTAAAAAAGGATCGAGTGCAGACCGGAGAGCAACAAGATGTAGTCAGTATAGCAGAAGAGGTTCAGAGCGCTAGCAGTAGTTTATACGGATGTTTATTTTTGCTTTTTATTGTAAACTGAATTATTCTGATGTTAAACGAGCTTGTTCAAAAAATTAGCAAAAATTGCTTGGTGGTAGTGAGTCAAAGTGATATACTTGCGGCTTTAAATAATTGGATTTCGGATATCGTTACGCAAAGGCATGACGATTTCGGAATGACATGAGAAGGAGATACGCCGTGAAATCAAATTTACTGGATCCTTTCAATAAGTTAAAACAGGCTGCCGTGGTGGCTTTCATCTGGTGCACGATCATGCCAGCCGCGTATGCAACCGCTACGGGCTTACCTTGGGAAACCCCATTGCAAAAGATTCTCGATTCACTGACTGGTCCGGTGGCCAAGATTTTAGGGGTGATCGCGATTGTGATCGCTGGCTTTGGTATCGCCTTTGGTGAATCCGGTAGTGGCATGCGCCGTATTTTTCAGGTGGTGTTAGGTTTATCGATTGCCTTTACGGCATCGAGTTTGGTGGTGAGTTTATTTGGATTTTCAGGAGGCGTCGCATTTTAATGGCCACTCCCGGTTTTAGAATTCGATTACATAGTTCATTAGTCACGCCGATTTTATTGGGCGGGGCGCCGCGGCGTTTTGCGATTATCAATGGGACATTATGCGCTGCCTTTGTTTTAGGCTTACAAGCGTTTTATACATTACCGCTTTTTGTTGTGTTTCATCTGGTTGCTGTTTTTATGGCAAAGAAAGATCCGTTTTTTTTCGATGTGCTGTTACGACATTTTCATCAAAAAAAATATTATAATGTTTAAAGAATAATACCTATGTTCAATCTCGCAGAGTATCGTAAATTTCCTGATCGTTTGGCGGATCTGCTACCCTGGGCAGCATTGATTGAGTTGGGTATTGTCCTAAATAAAGATGGTTCGTTTCAGCGGACGCTGCAATTTCGTGGACCGGATTTAGAGTCGGCAACCGAATCACAATTGGTCTCGGCGATGGCGCGCTTAAATAATGCATTAAAACGATTCGGTTCGGGTTGGGCAATGTATGTTGAAGCGAGTCGTAAACCCTATTTATCTTACCCTGAAGAATCGCATTTTCCGGATCCCGTGAGTTTGTTGATCGATGCGGAACGTCGAGAGCAGTTTGCAAGTGATAATGGTAATTTTGAAAGCCAATATTATTTAACATTTCAATATATGTCGCCGGTTGAATCCAAATCACGTTGGTCAAGTTTTTTGGTATCTGATGCAAATGATTCCAAAGAAGATTCGCAAAAGAGCTTAGAGTTTTTTGTAGCTAATACTGATCGATTACGCGATATTTTAAAAGACTTTATGTTTGAATCAGAATTTTTAAATGATAGTGATACATTAACCTATTTGCATGATACGATTTCGATAAAACATCATGTGATTAAGCTGCCTGAAATCCCTATGTATTTAGATGCGTTTTTAGCAGACACGCCGCTCTTGGGTGGTATGGCACCTAAATTAGGTAATCAATATATTAAGACTGTTTCGATTTTAGGATTTCCTGCATCCACGACACCGGCGCTTTTGGATCAGCTTAATCAATTGCCGATTTGTTATCGATGGATGACGCGATTTATTCCTCTCGATAAAGTGGATGGCGAGGCGCAATTAAAAAAATATAAACGCCGTTGGTTTGCAAAACGCAAAGGCATTTTTAATTTGGTTCAGGAAATTTTTACGAAATCCGAAAGCCAATTGCTCGATACCGCGTCGATGGAAAAGGCACAAGACGCCGACGTGGCGTTGCGTGAACTTTCTGAAGATTATGTGGCGTATGGTTATTACACGGCAACTGTGACGGTCATGGATGAAAGCGAAGAGAGAGCGACTGAAATGTTGCGCGAAATTGAGCGCGTGATTAACGGGTTAGGATTTACGACGATTGCTGAAACATTTAATGCCGTTGAAGCATGGCTATCGTCGTTGCCCGGACAAGCATATGCTAATGTACGCACACCTTTATTGCATACTTTAAATTTAGCGCATTTAATTCCGTTTTCTGCCGTGTGGTCGGGATTGCCGCGCGATGCGCATTTAAATGCAGCGCCGCTTATGTACGTGCATACGCAAGGCCGCACGCCATTTCGTTTGGTGAATCATATTGGCGATGTTGGGCATCAAATGATTGTCGGACCAACCGGCGCGGGTAAGTCAGTATTGATGGCATTGATGGCATTACAGTTTCGTCGTTATAAAGATGCACAGATATTTATCTTTGATAAAGGAGGCGGTTTTTTAGCTGCGACACGCGGCGTTGGTGGTGGTTATTATGAATTGGGCAACGAAAAACATGGTTTGACCTTTCAGCCATTAGCAAAAATTGATAACGAAGCGGAACGCATTTGGGCGGCCGAGTGGATTCAAGGTTTATTGATCAATGAAAATGTACCAGTTACGCCTGCGATTAAACAAGCGGTGTGGGAAGGATTGATGGCGTTATCGCGTGCGCCAAAAAATCAACGCACGTTGACAGGCTTGTTAGCGCTTATTCAACATAATGAGATTCGACAAGCATTATCGACTTATACGTTAGTCGGGCCGTTTGGACATTTGTTGGATGCTGATCATGAGCGTGCCTGTGATGAAAATTGGCAATGTTACGAGATGGAAGAACTCATGAACATGCCGAGTATCGTCGCGTCTATTTTAACTTATTTATTTCACCGATTAGAACGGCATTTTACGGGCGTACCAACGTTGCTCGTGCTCGATGAAGCTTGGTTGTTTTTAGATAATCCTTTGTTTGCATCACGCATTCGGGATTGGTTGAAAAGTTTGCGGAAACGCAATGTCAGTGTTATTTTTGCGACACAATCGGTTGAGGATGCATTATCATCGTCCATTGCTTCTGTGTTATTAGAGTCTTGTGCATCACGTATTTTATTGCCCAATGATCGCGTATTAGAACCCCGCATTCGTGAGTCATATGAAAAATTAGGTTTGAACGAAAAGCAATTGCAGATTTTAGCAACGGCCATGCCGAAGCGACAATATTATTATCAATCGCGTCTAGGTCATCGATTGTTTGATGTGGAGCTTGGTCCGATTGAATTAGCATTCTGTGCGGCCAGTCGACCGGAAGATCAAGCGCTGGTTAAAAATTTATTTGAAACATATGGCAAAGATGGATTTTTAAAACAATATTTTGCCGTCAATCAATTGCAGTGGGCATGGGATTTTATTTCGAAAGCAAAAAATGGTGTGACATATGAAAAAGTGGTTTAAAAAAGAGAATAGTTGTTACGGTGATAATCAAACGGCAGAAACACCCTATCAACGAGCCAAAGATGAATGGGATGAGCGCATGGGTGTTGCTCGTGTGCAAGCAAAGAATTGGCGTTTTATCGCATTGTTATCCACTGTTGTCGCATTGCTGTCATTGGTGATGTTGGCGGTAAGTTTATCGATGAGTCAAAATGTCGTGTACGTTGCGCAAGTAACGACAGCGGGGCGAGTGGTGAATGTGTCACCGTTGCAGGTGCCGTATCAACCCGCCGAAGCACAAGAAGAATACTTTGTAACACAATTTGTGAAGCTTGTTCGTGAAATACCGATGGATCCTGTGGTGGCCAAGAAAAATTGGATGGACGCCTATAACTTTTTAACGGAACGTTCATCTAAACAATTGAACGACTATTTTCAGAAAAATAATCCAGTTGATTCATTAGGGAAACAAACGATAAGTGTTGAAATCACTGACATCAATCCCATTAGCGCCGAGACATATCAAGTGGATTGGATAGAAACATCGGTTGATTCTGATGGAAAAGCCAGCGCGCCAGCAAACTTTAGCGGCACATTTTCTTTGATGGTGCAGCAGCCCACCTCTCAAAAAACAATTTTACTCAATCCATTGGGGATTTATATTACTAACTTTCACATTTCAGTACGGGAACTAGCATGAAAAAATTAATAGCGGTTTTAATGATATCAACAGTGGGGCTGTATGGTTGCACAACCAATCCAACAGCGGATATTGCGGCGCCGGTATCTTATACGCCGGCAGTGCAAACGACACAGCAGTCAGTTGCTTCGCAAACAAATGTTTCGTCAGAGGCGTTGGTGACATCGCCGGCGGCATTTTTAGCGCAGCAAACAACATCTGATGTTAAAGCTCAAAAGATATTAACCGGTGTGGCAGCGGTTAAAGAGGCAAACAAAAAAGCACTCAAACAGCCGGATTCAAATGCGTATCAAAATGGCATTATGACTTATGATTTTGTGCCGGGTGCGTTATATAAAATTTATTGTGCGCCGTTAAATGTAACAGACATCCAGTTTCAGCCCGGCGAAACACTGGTGTCGGTTGCGGCCGGCGATACATTGCGTTGGCAAGTATCAAAAACCTATAGTGGTAGTGGCGAAGCGCGCCGCGAGCATTTAATGGTAAAGCCGACAGATAGTAACATACAAGATAGTGTTGTTGTGACAACTAGTCAGCATGCCTATCATTTAATGATGTACTCGACGAACAGTGTTTATATGGCGACGGTTCGATGGCGTTATCCGGGTGAAACCGATTTGGCGCAGAATTTTGGTGAGGAGGGCGATGTGGCATCGAATAGTGTCATAAACGCCGGTGGAGTGAATGTGAGCCAAATGGATTTTAACTATCGCGCGGATATCCTGCAAGGTTCACGGCCGGATTGGGTGCCAACGATGATATTTAATGATGGTCATAAAACTTATATTCAATTGCCGGACAATGTGCAAGATTCACCAACATTATTTGTCGGTAGCGATGCGACCGGTGGCGAACAGGTGGTAAATTATCGTATTGTCGGCAATTATTACATCGTGGATCGTGTTGTTTATTATGCGCAATTGCGATCAGGTCAAACAAACTCAACGATTGTTCAAATCAGTTATGGTGATAATTCGAATGCAAGATAAAAAACAAGAGTCGATATTAAAAACAACGATGCCTAAGACGACGCATGTTAATAAAGTGCTGGTCTCGGTTATTGTTGCGGCGGTGGTGCTATTGATTGCGGTTGCTATTGTGAGTGCGTTGGGTCGTGCGCCACAAAAGGTAGCAAAAACGCATCAAGCGACGCAAAATTTAACGACGGCCGTAAGCTCAGTTGTGACGGCATTGCCACAAAATTATCAGGATGTTGATAAAATAAAACAATATCAACCTAAAGATAAGACTTCAAAAATTTCGCCCGAAGTGCAGCAAGAAATGGCTATATTACAACAACAGCAACAAGCCTTAGAGCAACGGCTTGCCGAGTTGAGTGCGCGTCCCTCGCAAAGTTCTGCTCAGGATGATGAAAAAATGCAGCAAGCGAAAAACAGTGGATTATTTTTTCCGGGGAGTGCGCCGCCTACACCGCAATATTCTTATACGTCGGATGCATCGAACAATACATCGACAGGTAAAAATGATAATACGGATAAAACCGATTCAAGTTTTCATAATACGCCATATAATCAACAAAATATGCAATCGCAGAAAATAGACTTTTTGAAAGCCGATGAAAAAGATAGCAGCATTTACGATCCGCATATTTTGCAAAGACCAGAGTCGCCCTATGAAGTGCAGGCAGGAACGTTATTGCCCGCCGAATTGATTACGGGTGTCAATACATCGTTGCCTGGCGATGTGGTTGCTCAAATTAAAGAGAATATTTATGATTCGGTGACAGGGCGTTTTTTATTAATCCCAAAAGGATCTAAGTTGTTGGGGCAATATGATTCGCAAGTCTCTTATGGGCAACAACGAACTTTGTTGGCGTTTACACGCATTATTCGTCCCGACGGTTCATCCATATTACTGAACAAATTATCGGGTGCTGATATGATGGGGCAATCGGGTATTGAAGGCGATGTCAATAATCACTGGATGCGCGTGATTGGGGCGGCGACCTTGTCAACGATTTTAAGTATGGGAACCGGTGTTGCAGCTGATAATGCAGCGAATCAAAATGCGCTCTATCCAAATACGGCACAAAAAGCAGCATTAGGTGCGGCGGATAGTATTTCACAAACCGGAGAAGATTTGACGAATAATGCGATGAATATTCAGCCGACAATTACGATTCCAGCCGGTTATGAATTCAATGTGATTGTCAATAAAGATATTATATTGGCGCCGTATCAGCAGGAAAACATGTCATGAAAAA
The DNA here is from genome assembly GCA_001801405.1 of Gammaproteobacteria bacterium RIFCSPHIGHO2_02_FULL_42_13. Lineage (GTDB taxonomy): Bacteria > Pseudomonadota > Gammaproteobacteria > UBA12402 > UBA12402 > O2-02-FULL-42-9. Next base: position 18,050 of record MGXQ01000071.1, read on the forward strand.
ATATTTATGTCGCTTTTGTTATGCGTTTGTGCTCAACGTATTTCTCTGGGGTGCGAGATTGATTGTCGTAGGGGTTTTATGTGAGCCATCGGTATGGGCATTTTCATTTTTTTCACATTCTCAATCACCAACCAATCCGCAAGGAAATTCTTATGTGCAAAATGCGCCAGATGTGACATTGCAAACCAGTCCAGATACGTTAAAGCAAGTTAAAGATTTTTTTGATCATGCAAGCTATCAAGATTTTGGATCTTATAATCACGATGTATTATTTAAAATCCCGAGCGAACAATTTTTATGATTGATCCAGGCGCCATTACATTTGCTCAAACGATGTTTTTAGATAATATTATGTCGGTGTTTGGTGTGGTGTCGGGTTATGCATTGGATCTGTTATATATTTTTGCGGCAATAGAAATTGTTATTTTTGGGTTATTATGGGCTTTCGGTCAGTCAGGTTGGGAGCGATTCTTTTTCAAAGTTTTAAAAATTGGATTAATCTTTTTTATTATTCAAAATTATAGTTATCTTGCCGATGTGATTGTGCGCAGTTTGGTGCAAGTGGGCGGAGCCGTCGCGCATACCAAAGAATTGGAATCCTTTATCTTTAATCCCGCAAAACTATGGCAATATGGTTACAACGAAGGCGTGATGCTATTAAAATTGGCGGCAACGGGCAGCAATATTGGATTGCCGATGTTATACATTATGTTGGGTTCAGGTATTTTGATGGTATTTGGTTTATTGGGGATTCAGGTTGTGTTGCAGCTGTCTGGTTTTTATTTGGTGGCGATGACGTCGTTGCTGTTTATTCCCTTTGGGACATTTACTCCGGCACAAGGTATGTTTAATCGATCAGTGCAATCTGTGCTAAAGGCAGCGGTGCGTGTGATGGTGATTATTATGGTGATCGGCGTGGCGGTAACCGTTTGGAGCAGTTTTGCTTTAACGAGTGTTACGCCGGATCATTTACCGATACCCTTTAATATCAATCAGCCATTGGGTTTATTTTTTACAGGATTATTGTTTTTATATTTGGCGATTCGCTTACCTAAAATGGCGGCAGAAAGCGTTGGATCTATTAGCATGCGGTTGATCGAAGGTAATACTACGCAAACAATTGTTTCTCGAGAAGGGTCGAACGAGCTGCAAAGCGCGGCGTCAGCATCACTGGGTGAAATGCAAGCAGCCACAACGATTAATGGCGGCAATCCTGGATTTGCAATGAGTAGCGGCACGATGGTTTCTGGAATGTTGTCCCATTTGGCTTCGGCAACACCGGTGACCGTTTCTGTTGGCTCTAGCTCGATGCGAGGTGGCGGATCGGGTGATTTAAAATTGTCACAAGCCAGTGAATTATGTAAAAGTATTAGTGATCAGACGATGAAAAAGCTGGAGAAGACTCTGGTAAGGGTGTTAGATAAAAAGGGTTGATAGGGCCTTCGTCTTCGAAAAAATAAGGAGGAAAACGTGAGCCACAAGACATTATGGATAACATCGATTTTACTTTCAATAATTGTTGTAACCGCTTTAATTTTAAAGGAATTAGGCTATTCGATTGTGTATCAGGGATCGACGAGTATGCCAAAAGGATTTTATTGGGTATCGCCGGTCAAGCAACTCAATAAGGGCGATATTGTGGTGTTTAATCCGCCAGAAGCAACAGAAAAATTTTTGTGGAAACGACATTGGTTGCCAGAGGGAGCCTCAATGATGAAGCATGTGGAGGCAGTGCCGGGTGATATGGTTTGTAAGTCGAAAGGGGCGATTTGGATTAATGAAAAACGGTTTGCGCAAGTTTATCGTTTTTACACGTTAGGAAAACGATTACCCGGTTTATCCTTTTGTGAAAAACTGGGCATGGATGAATATTTATTGATGAGCACGGATATTGCTCGTTCGTTTGATGGGCGTTATTTTGGTCCGGTGAAAAAGAGTGATATTAAGGGGAGGGCGGGGTTATTATTTAAGGTAGACTATAATGAACAGTAGAATAAAAACAGAAAATCGTCATTTTGATATGTTGATGACAGCGTTTGGCGAGCAGATTATTGGTTTGCTGGAAGATCCTGACGTGATTGAAATTATCGTAAATGCCGATGGTAAATTATGGACAGAATCTTTAACAAAAGGGAAATACTTTACCCATATTATTTTACCTGCCGCACAAACTGCTAATGCGATCAAACTCGTCGCCGCATCACAACAAATGGTCGCGGATTATGAACATCCTGAAGTATCTTGCGAATTGCCCAAAAATGGAGCGCGGTTCCAGGGATGGTTGCCGCCCGTTGTTGACGCGCCGACCTTTACGATTCGCAAACGGGCGATTCGTATTTTTACTTTAGAAGATTACATTGATGCGGGCAGTATGTCTCTTGCCCAAGCAGAATTATTAAAACAAGCCGTGCATATGCGAAAAAATATTATGATTGCTGGCGGTACAGCGTCAGGTAAAACGACTTTTGCGAACGCATTGTTGCATGAGCTCAAAGATAGCACAGAGCGCATGATCGTTTTGGAAGATTTGCCGGAATTGCAGATTCAGGTCGAAGATCATGTGAAGTTGCGTACAACTCCAACAAAATCGATGCGTGATTTGGTGAAAGGTATTTTACGTATGCGACCGGATCGCATCATCATCGGCGAAGTGCGCGATGGGGCGGCATTAGAATTATTAAAAGCGTGGAATACTGGTCATCCGGGTGGTATTTGTACCATTCATGCGAACGATGCGGAGTCAACGTTGTCGCGTCTCGAAGATCTCGTACAAGAAGCTGTAAGTGTTGTTCCTAAGCGACTGATTCGACAAGCGATTAATATCATTGTTTTTATGAAGCGAGATGAGAATGGACACTATCAAATCGATAGTATCCATCGGTATGAGAAGCAATCAGATGGACAGTATCGATTAATTCCAGCGATGTAATGTAGCCTGGGTGAAGCGAAGCGAAACCCAGGATGAGAGCCTGAACGTTCTCCGTGTTTTAGGTTTTGCGGTGAACAGTTACCCAGCGATTTAAAAAAAGTATGTCAATCCAATCGTCAACATCTGCATGGTCGGAATATTGTCATCAGCGCTTGCTAACAAATTCCCTTGGACAGTTCCTTCCCAATTGGGTGTAAATGCGTAACCCAGTCCAGCTCCTAGCAATATTGCACCGCCGGTGTAACTGCCCGCACCATCTGGATTGCCGCCATTTTTACCTTTTAAATCATGCGATACGATGGCACCACCGGCTTTAGCAAATGCTTCAAAACCATTATCAAAGGGGATGGCAGTTTTCACAGCAGCAGCGCCGGCATAGTTGTTTGAGCCTTCTGAATTACCAAAATCTTCTGTCGGATAGCGATAAACACCAGCTTCGACAGCGATGGTGGGATTAAATTTATAACCGATGCTCATATTCAATCCTACACCAGTATTTTCGGTTTTGGTTGAACCTGCCGGTTCTTCTGCAACGCGACCCCAACCAAGATTGCCTTCGCCATAGATTCCAGATGATTGGGACATATCCGCAAATGCTACGCCACTCATCGACAACGCGATGAACCCTGCTGTGCCTATAATGGCGACTTTTTTAAACATACAAAACCTCTTAACCAATTCTTGAAGTGAATATTATATATAAAACATGCCAGAGCACAAGTTGGTTCAACAAGCCGCAAGCGAGTTGTTGAAAATTATCCCTTAAACTTTAAGTGATTATTTAATGATCATAATGATTGTTCAATTTTCTTTACATTCGTGTTTCAAAAGTAATTTTCCAATGCTATGCTATAATTTGACGGTAGGGAAAATCGGTTGGCATAGGGACAAAGTATGGCAAAGAATAGAATAGCGACATGTTATTTTCCAACAACGACGTTGTTTTTGGATGATGGCGTCAATTTTTTGAAGGATTTGTCGTTACAGCTGGATGAAGCTTTGGCTTATCGTCTTTTTTATGAGCCCTATAAAGCCCTCCGTTTCTTAAAGGATAATTATCATCCTTATGTCAATCCTCGGCAGTGGTTATCTGATTTAAAAAATCGAGGTGACTTGGGTGATTTAGAAAAAGATGAGTTTACGCATAGTTTTGTCGATATCGATATTTTTTCTATTCACAAGATGATCTATATTCCTGATCGGTTTAGCGAAATTTCAGTCGCTGTGATCGATTATGCAATGCCTGCCATGAACGGCTTGGAGTTTTGTGCAGCGACGTCCGATTTACCCATAAAGAAAATTATTTTAACAGGTCAAGCCGGTCATTCAACGGCCGTTAGAGCATTTAACGAAAAATTGATCGATCGTTTTATTATGAAAGGGGAATACGGATTTTTAAAAACGTTGCATGATGCCATTCATGATTTGCAGCGCGATTATTTTAGCGATCTTTCTGACATCATTATTAAAAACTTAGAAGCCAATCCGCGCAGCTGTTTAGGCGACCCTATTTTTTTAGCTTTTTTTGATAAATTCAAAACAGATCATCACATCATTGAATATTACTTGGTTAAAGAATCGGGTTGTTTTTTAATGTTAGATGAAAAGAATAAGATGCACTGGTTGATTGTGAAGGCCGAGGCAGATATGCAAGAGTTTACTGAGATTGCAGAAGGTAATGATGCCTCTCGGTCGATTGTCGATGCCTTAAAACAACGCGAAAAATTATTGTTTTTATTTACGAAAGAAGATGAAGTGAATATTTCAGTGGATAAATGGAAAGATTACTTGTTTCCTGTTAAAAAATTGGCAGGTCAGTTTAATGATTATTATTACGCGGTTATTGACGGTCCGAGCAAATATGATGTCTATCCTGATAAGATCCATTTCTATAAAGATCATCTTAAAAAAATGTAATTTCATATTGAAATTTACTAATGGCGCACCCATATGTAGTTTTAGAGGTGAACGATGCACTTTGAAAAATTAACCAGTAAATTTCAAATGGCGCTTGCCGAAGCACAGTCATTGGCATTGGGGCGCGATAATCCCACGATTGAATCGATTCATGTGATGAAGACATTGATTGATCAAGAGGGAGGGACGGTGAGACCGTTGTTGACGCAAGCGAATGTCAATATTCCACAATTGCGTAGTAAGCTCGATGATGCGCTCGATCGTTTGCCCATCGCACAAGGGATGAGTGGCGATATTCATGTGTCCCCAGAATTGAATCAACTGCTTAACCTCATGGATAAGTTCGCACAAAAGCGCGGCGATCAATATATTTCCAGCGAATTATTTGTATTGGCCGTGTTGGAAGATGGGACTGAATTAGCGCGGTTGTTAAAAGCGGCCGGCGCAACACAATCGGCGATTGAAGCGGCCATTAAAAATATGCGCGGCGGTCAAAAAGTGGATGATCAGAATGCGGAAGAACATCGGCAGGCATTAGAGAAATATACCATCGATTTAACGGCGCGCGCAGAACAAGGCAAGTTAGATCCAGTGATTGGGCGCGATGATATCATTCGTCGCGTGATTCAGGTGTTATCACGTCGTACTAAAAATAATCCGGTGTTGATTGGTGAGCCCGGGGTGGGCAAGACGGCTATTGTGGAAGGATTAGCACAACGCATTGTTAATGGTGAGGTGCCTGAAGGGTTAAAAAACAAACGCGTATTGGCTTTGGATATGGGATCGTTAATTGCAGGGACAAAATTTCGGGGTGAATTTGAAGAACGCTTAAAGGCGGTATTAAAAGAATTAGGGCAGCAAGAAGGACAAATTATTTTATTTATTGATGAAATTCATATGATGGTGGGCGCGGGTAAAGCCGAAGGGTCAATGGATGCGGGCAATATGTTAAAACCTGCGTTAGCGCGAGGTGAATTGCATTGTGTGGGCGCTACGACTTTAAATGAATATCGTCAGTATTTGGAAAAAGATGCAGCGCTTGAGCGACGGTTTCAAAAAGTGTTGGTGGATGAGCCAACGATTGAAGATACCATTGCCATTTTGCGCGGATTAAAAGAGCGTTATGAATTGCATCATGGCGTGGAAATTACGGATCCAGCGATTGTGGCGGCAGCGATGTTATCGCAGCGTTATATTACGGATCGTAATCTTCCCGACAAAGCGATTGATTTAATTGATGAGGCGGGCAGTCGTATTCGCATGGAAATTGATTCGAAGCCCGAAAGCATGGATCGACTCGAACGACGGCTGATTCAATTTAAGATTGAGCGTGAAGCGTTAAAAAAAGAAAAAGATGAAGCATCGAAAAAACGCTTAAAAGAATTAGACGCTGACATCAAAGAGACCGAGAAAAAATTCAGTGACATGGGAGAAATTTGGAAGGGTGAAAAAGCGGCATTACAAGGCTCGCAACATATCAAAGAAAAACTCGATCGCGCGCGCGTCGAATTAGAAACCGCGCATCGCGCCGGTGATTTAGGACGCATGTCTGAGTTGCAGTATGGCCGTATTCCTGAATTAGAAAAACAGTTAGCAGAAGCGGAAAAAACAAAACAGAAAGAAACAACCTTGTTACGTAATCGCGTGACCGAAGAAGAAATTGCTGAAGTCGTATCGCGTTGGACACATATACCGGTGTCGAAAATGCTGGAAGGTGAAAAAGAAAAGCTGCTGAACATGGAAGATTTTTTGCATCAACGTGTGATTGGGCAGGATGAAGCAGTTGCCGTTGTTTCGAATGCGGTTCGTCGTTCGCGAGCGGGGCTAAGTGATGCTGGGCGTCCGATTGGGTCGTTTTTATTTTTAGGACCAACAGGCGTGGGTAAAACCGAGTTATGTAAAGCGTTGACGGAGTTTTTATTTGATACAGATGAGGCGATGGTGCGTATTGATATGTCGGAATTTATGGAAAAACATTCAGTTGCTCGACTCATTGGTGCGCCGCCGGGTTATGTGGGTTATGAAGAGGGTGGTTATTTGACGGAGGCTGTTCGTCGTCGACCGTATTCATTGATTTTGTTGGACGAAATTGAAAAAGCGCATCCGGATGTGTTTAATATACTATTACAAGTGTTAGACGATGGTCGTTTGACAGATGGACAAGGGCGAACGGTGGATTTTCGTAATGCTGTTATTGTGATGACATCGAATTTGGGTTCGCAGTTGATTCAAGAGATGAGTGAAAAAAGTTATGACGAAATGAAATCGGCGGTGATGAACATTGTTGAAAAAGAATTAAAGCCGGAATTTATTAATCGCATCGATGAAATTGTTGTGTTTCATAGTTTAACGCAAGCAGAAATTCAAAAAATTGCGTTGATCCAAATTGAATTTTTGAAACAGCGATTAGCGGCCAAGGACATTCAATTAAAGTGGGATAAAAAAGTGCTTGAATATTTAGCCGAAGCGGGGTTTGATCCCGTGTATGGCGCGAGACCGCTCAAACGAATTATTCAGCAACGCTTAGAAAATCCTTTAGCAAATGAGATTTTGGGGGTAAACTTCGGTCCAGGCGATGTGATCAATGTCACGCACGGCAAGGGTGGTTTAAAATTTTCTAAGGAATAACATGAGGAGAGAACAATGGTTAAGTACACACATATTTTAGTCGCGTCCGATTTTACAGATAACTCAGGCATGGTCATAAAAAAAGCAGAAGAGTTGGCTAAACAGATGGGCTCGCATTTAAGTTTATTGCATGTTGTTGAGCCGTTGCCGGGTTATGGTTATGCGTTTGTGGGTTCAGCTGAAATCGAATTACAGTTGGTCGAAGAAGCAAAACGCCAGTTAGCGAAATTAGGCAAGCAATTAAATGTCAAAGACAACGATCAATATGTTGAAGTCGGTCCAACGAAAATTGAGATTACGCGCGTCGCCGAAGAAATTGGAGCCGATTTAATTATTGTGGGTAGTCATGGCCGACATGGTTTGTCTAACTTATTAGGGTCGACTGCCAATGCCGTGATTCATAATGCAGATTGTGATGTGTTAACGGTTAGACTTAAGGACAAGATTTAGCGCGGTAGGTTTGGTCTAAAGAAAATGTAGCTAGCGTAGCCCGCATTCCGCTTCGCTCCATGCGGGCTACGCTTGCTTGGCGCACATAGTTTGTTGGGCCTTACGGCCCAACCTACTAACTGAGATTGCCTGGCGATGGTCATGGATGCATTGGTTCTTGGATCTCTTGGATTTCCTGTGTGTTTAGAGGTTCGAGTATAGGTTCTTGTTGGTTGGTGAAAAATGAACAGCAAGTGTGGAGCCATGATCCAGGATTTCTGTCTGGTTGAGCGGTTTCTTTGACTTCTTGATACGCTTTTGGTGTCGTATATTTGTACCATATTGGAAAGATAGCAAGGGCGGCTAATGTCACGCCGATGGTGGGTCCCATAATGATGCCGACAATGTCTAATTTTTCGGTAAAAGCGAGAAAATAACTTAATGCAAGGCCGGCGCTTAAAAACAATATAGACAATACGGTTGGGGTGAGACGTTGGTTTGAAATTCTTAATGTTTGTATTTGACCATAACGAAATGTATCAGCAATAATGGTGCCTGCAGCTAAGGGCAGAATTTGTTGTGCGGTCGTCAAGATGGAGGGATCCAATTCTTCCGCAGTGATGATCGCGCCTAGCCATTCGGGGTGAGAGGCCAAAAGAATGGTTGGAATAGCGACTACAAACGCACTGGTGATTAATCCATAGCGCGCGACTCGACTGGCATAGGTAAACTCACTTGCACCGACGGCACGCCCGACTTCTTGACTCACACTTTGACCAAATGCAAAGCTAGGAATAATAGCAAAAAATTGTAATTGTGAAGTAAAGGCTTGTGCGGCTAGGTCTTTTGTGCCAAGCCATGCGGCAAAGGTATTGAGGAGTTGCCAGATGATCAGTTCACTGCCTATTTGTAACGTTATGGGTAAACCGATGATTAACATCTCACGCAGAGTAGCAAGTAATTTATGATTGAAATTATCCAATGCATAGAGTTTTAACGGACGATAGTCAGGATGTAATCCAATAAACAAACTAAAACTTATGCTGGTGAGGCATGATTCTAGGACATATCCCAGCGCAACGCCATGGATGCCCATGTTAGGTCGCCCAAATGTAAGATAAATACTGGTTCCCGTGCCAATAGCAAAATTAATTAATCCGATGATCATAGCAGGAAAGGTTTTTCCA
>MGXQ01000072.1:0-3069 GCA_001801405.1 Gammaproteobacteria bacterium RIFCSPHIGHO2_02_FULL_42_13
CGGTTCGCGCTCACCCTCTGAGCTGAAATCGATTGATTATTCCAACTCATGCGAACAAGCTGGTCTCAGCTCAGAGGACGCGGAGCGTTCCTCTGATTCTAAGCAATCTGTTTTCTTCCTCATTCATACCATTCTAATAATGAATACCCGCTTACCTCTGAGCTGAGTATTATTATATTTCCACCGTATGCGTCGGCTTGATTGTCGCCCATTGTCGACAACCCGGGCACTGCCAATGCAAATGTTGGCTGGCAAAACCACATTGCAAACATTGATAAGTGGGTTGATCTGCTAATAATTTTTCGGTTAAGCGATGTAAAATTTGCAAATCCGATTTTGCTTGACCTTCGACTAACGATAAATGCAATTCGACCAAGCGATGTAATCCCTCAACCGATGGATGACGACGCACATAATTGGCAACAAAATTTGCGGCCACCTTATCCCCTCGCCATTGACGAATTTGCTCCGATAAAATAACCACAATAGGAATTTTGGGGAATTCTTTCAACAAATCTTTAAAATAATAAACCAACTCTGTTTCTTTTCCTAACGCCTGGTAACATTTCATCAAAGAACGCACCGCTTCTGACAAATAATCGGGATCTTGTTTTTTAATATATTTTAAATAGCGCATGGCTCGCCGATATCGACCGAGCTGTATTTCTACTTCGGCTAATAATAAACTCGCGCGCGCGCAGCGTTTATCAACCCGAAAAGCACGCTTTACTATTTTTCTGGCCTGATCCAACTTCTGTTCATGCAAGGCTAATTCAGCTAATTCACAATAATAATGTGCCAAGCCCACACGCACATCTCTATTTGTCTGTAAAAATAATTTTTGCGCAATATCAATTGCTTTTTGCCATTCTTTTTCTTGCTGATAAATATCCAATAAATTTTTCAAACTGACATCAATTTTTTCCCCCAGATCAACCAGTTCTAAAAATAAGCGTTCCGCACGATCTAGTACGCCCGCGCTTAAATAATCTTTCGCCAAAGCAACCAGTGCCTCGGTACGATATTTTTTTTCCAGATTGGGTCGCGCAATTAAATTTTGATGAATACGAATAGCGCGATTGACTTCACCGCGTCGACGAAACAAATTACCCAGCGCCAAATGCGTTTCAACCGTATCACTGTCAATTTCTAATAACTTAATAAAAACATCTAACGCTTTGTCAGGCTCTTCATTTAATAAAAAGTTTAATCCTTGCAAATAATTGCTCGATAAAAGATGTCTTTTTTTTGAATTTTTATCTTCAGGTATTTGACGAACAGCAATCCACCAACCGGACGCGGCTGAAATCGGCAGTAACAATAACCACCATTCACTCACCATACCAGTCCCCTCATGCCATTATCGAATCAACGCTCATCTTTAACAGGAATTGCTCGCAAGTTATCAATTTCTTTTTCAGCAACTTGTAGCTTCTTTTTTAAACGATATAAATTCGTCTTTAGTCGCAACACCTTAAAACTCATACTAATCCAGCCAATCAACAGTCCCAGACCAAAAGCAACAATTAACAATAATGATAATGGCATCTGCTTAGTGCCCAAATAATAATTGATAGTCACCGTCTCCGAATTTAAAATAGCAAAGGAGATGCCAAGAAGAATGAGTAATAAAACGATCATATATTTGATTGCTTTCATACAAAGATCCTCTTTTGAAAGTTCGTTATTCCGAAATCACGCCGTAAACGTGATTCCGGAATGACAGCAAAAACTTACTCATCATCCTGCATTTTTTCTTTGAGCAAGTCCCCTAACGTTGGGTTAATCGCTTGTTCTTCGGATGATTTACTTGCGGCCGCCTCATACATGGCGCGAATGGATAGATTTAATAATCGATCCTTTCGTCCCACACCAATGATTTTAGCTTCCACTTCTTCCCCAACCTTCAAATACTCGGTTGCATCCTCGACTTTCTCAATGGCAATTTCAGATGCCTTAATACGGCCTTTCACATCCGGTGTTAGCTCAACTATGGCTTGCTTTTTGTCCAGCTCAACAATGCGACCTTTAACGACCGTCCCTTTTTCATGTTCACTCAGGTAATTATTGAACGGATCATTTTGCAATTGCTTAATGCCCAATGAAATACGCTCGCGCGCGGGATCAATGGCCAATATAACTGTTTCAATTTCACCCCCTTTCTTGTACGCTTGAACCGCTTGTTCTCCCGGCTCTTCCCAAGAAATATCGGATAAATGAACCAGTCCATCAATATTGCCATCCAATCCAACAAAAATACCAAAATCAGTAATCGATTTGATTTGACCTGAAACGCGATCACCTTTGGCATGTTTTTCTGAAAAATCAGACCATGGATTTCCTTCGCATTGTTTCATCCCTAATGAAATACGACGACGATCTTCATCCATATCCAGCACAACAACATCCACTTCTGTGCCAACTTGCACTAACTTGCTCGGTCGAATATTTTTGTTCGTCCAATCCATTTCGGACATGTGAACTAATCCTTCGACACCTTCTTCAATTTCAACAAAACAACCATAATCCGTTAAATTCGTGACTTTACCCGTTAAACGCGTACCAACGGGATAACGCGTCTTGATGTCCAACCAAGGATCTTTCGCTAACTGTTTCATGCCCAAAGAAACACGCGAGCGATCTTTGTCAAATTTCAACACGACAACCGTCACTTCATCGCCCATCTTTAAAACTTCGCTCGGCAGTTTAATTCGACGCCAAGAAATATCGGTGATATGTAACAAACCATCGACGCCACCTAAATCAATAAATGCACCGTAATCTGTTAAGTTTTTCACAACACCTTTTATGACCTTCCCCTCTTCCAAATGCTCTAACAATTTAGAACGCTCCACAGAACTCTCTGCTTCTAATACGGCACGTCGAGAAACAACAATATTATTTCGTTTCTCATCTACTTTAATAATTTTGAAATCAAACTCTTTTCCTTCAATATTCACGTCATCTTCAATCGGACGAACATCGACTAACGAACCAGGCAAAAATGCGCGCACTCCTTGCACCTCAACCGTAAAACCACCTTTCACTTTAGAAGAGACAACCCCCTGA
>MGXQ01000072.1:3083-6874 GCA_001801405.1 Gammaproteobacteria bacterium RIFCSPHIGHO2_02_FULL_42_13
TCATGAATTGATCGATCGGCACAACACCTTCCGATTTTAAACCCACATCAATTAATGCATACTTCCCATCAAATCCGACCAATCGACCCTTGATAAGGTCACCGGGACGCATTTTAAAATTCGTTAAACTTTCTTGAAATAATTCTGCAAAACTTTCACTCATAAAAAATACCTTAATGATTTAAACCATACGGAAATATATAGTTATTTGATTGTTACTAATTAAACATCTTATTTGACTTAGTGCCAAATAAGGCCTTGATCAATCACCTTGATGATCCACACGATGCTGCACAATCTGCCAGACTCGATCAAAAACAGCTTCGATCGATAAACCAGTTGTATCCACTGTGATAGCATCATCTGCGGGTTTCATAGGAGAAATCGCTCGATCACTATCTCGGGCATCTCGCGCTGCGAGCTCATCCGTGAGGGAGGAAAGTTTAGCATCAATCCCTTGCGCCAGCAACTGCGTCCGACGCCGTTTTACACGCGTTTCTGGACTCGCTGTTAAGTAGACCTTTGCCGCAGCATCCACAAACACGACAGTGCCCATATCCCGCCCATCGGCAACCAAGCCGGGCATTTGACGGAAGTTCTGCTGAAGTTCCAACAATACTTTTCGTACTTCTGGAAAAGCCGAAATCTTCGATGCCAACTTTCCCGTCGCCTCCGCACGCACTTCATCCGTCACATCTGCATTGTTGAGGTAAACTCGAGCCAGCTCACGCGCATCTTTCGAAACAAAGCGAATATTCACGTTTTGAGCCAATTTCGCCACCGCCTGGGCATCTTGGAGAGAAACCTGCTGTCGTAACGCTTCACATGCTAAAACGCGATATAAGACACCGCTATCAAGCAGATGCCATCCCAAGCGATTGGCTAACATCTGACAAATAGTCCCCTTGCCGGCTCCGGATGGACCATCGATGGTTATAACGGGAACGTTGTTTTGTTTCATAAAAACCACCGTTATAAGTTATTCTTCGATGCGCGCAACACCAATCAGCTGTTCGCCCTCATTCAAATTGATCAACCGAACGCCTTGTGTGTTACGACCGATCACGGAAATGCCATTGACCGGCGTGCGCACTAAAATACCGCGATTCGTAATCAACATCATTTCATCTTCTTCGGTTACATCGATTGCTCCAATGACATTTCCATTACGCTCACTCACTTGTATTGAAATCACCCCTTGGCCTCCGCGACCAATGGTCCGATATTCTTCGATAGCGCTACGTTTTCCATACCCATTTTCGGTTGCGGTTAAAATTGCATTGTCACCTTTAACCACCAATCCCGCGACAACAGACTGACCTGCTTTTAATTTAATACCGCGAACGCCCGCCGCTGTTCGCCCCATTGGACGCACTTCTGACTCACTAAACCGAATGGATTTACCTGCATTCGTGAATAACATCACCTCTTTTTTGCCATCCGTCATATCCACGCTCACCAAGCGATCACCGTCACCCAATTCTAAGGCAATAATCCCGCTTGCGCGTGGATGCGAGAATTGTTCTAACGCAACTTTTTTAACTTTACCTTGCGCCGTTGCCATAAACACAAAATGGCTATTATCAAATTCTTTGACCGGCAACATGGCGCTAATTCTTTCCTCTGGCGCTAAAGGCAACAAATTAATGATCGGTTTACCGCGCGCATTACGTCCCGCTTGCGGCAACTGATAAACCTTCAGCCAATACAACTTTCCATTATCGGAAAAACATAAAATGGTGTCATGCGTATTCGCAATCAATAAACGTTCCACAAAATCTTCTGCTTTAACATCCGTCGCCACTTTTCCGCGACCACCGCGACGCTGCGCACGATACACATCCACCGGCTGTGTTTTTACATACCCTTCGTGTGACAATGTAACAACCACCTCTTCTTCGACAATTAAGTCTTCTGTTGTTAAATCCTCTTGTGTATCTAAGATTTCGGTACATCTTTTATCTTCGTACTGTTTTTTAATGTCCAACAATTCCTCACGAATAATTTCTTTTAATCGAACTTCATTGGTTAAAATTTCAATTAACTCATCAATCATTTTTAAAATATCGCGATATTCATTAAAAATACTCTCTTGTTCGAGCGCCGTTAACCGATGTAACTTTAAATCTAAAATCGCTTGTGTTTGTTCAGGGGACAAATGATACCCGTCAGATTGCAATCCATATTGAGAATTAATATCCAACAAATAATCCGCATTTTCTTTGGCGCGATTTAATAATGTTTCAATACCGCCTGGATTCCACGCTTGCGCCATTAATTTTTGCTTGGCTTCGACTGCATTTTTTGAAGATTTAATCATTGCAATCACAGCATCCACATTATTTAATGCAACACTCAGGCCTTCTAAAATATGCGCGCGTTCTTTGGCTTTATTCAAATCAAACAACGTTCGTCGCGTAACGACTTCTCGACGATGATATAAAAACGCCTCTATCATTTGTTTTAAATTAAATACTTTTGGCTGCTTGTGATCAAGCGCTACCATGTTAATACCAAACACTGTCTGCATTTGTGTATGCGCATATAAATTATTTAACAATACATCAGCCGATTCGCCACGACGTAATTCGATCACCATGCGCATACCATCTTTATCCGATTCATCACGTAATCCCGAGATACCTTCAATTTTTTTATCTTTAACTAAATTGGCAATATCTTCTAGCAAACGTGCTTTATTCACCTGATAAGGCAGTTCCGTTACAATCAATACTTCTTTATTTTTTAATTCTTCAACATGCGTTCTTGCACGCACATAAATTTTGCCGCGACCCGTACGATACGCTTGCACAATGCCCGCACGTCCATTAATCATACCCGCCGTAGGAAAATCAGGTCCTGGGATATATTGCATCAAGCGATCGATTGTCAAACTCGCATCATCCAATAATGCAACGCACGCATTCACCACTTCACCTAGATTATGCGGCGGAATATTAGTTGCCATGCCAACCGCAATACCGGATGATCCATTGATGAGTAAATTCGGTGATCGCGTCGGCAACACATCGGGCGCCATTTCAGTTTCATCATAGTTCGGCACAAAGTCGACGGTTTCTTTTTCAAGATCCGCTAATAAATCATGCGCCAATTTTGACATGCGTATTTCGGTATAACGCATAGCAGCCGGCGAATCGCCATCGATCGAACCAAAGTTACCTTGACCATCCACTAAGACATAACGCATCGAAAAAGGTTGCGCCATGCGCACGATCGTATCATAAACAGCCGTATCGCCATGCGGATGATATTTACCAATGACATCACCGACGATACGAGCAGATTTTTTATACGCTTTATTCCAGTCATTATGCAATTCATGCATCGCAAATAACACGCGACGATGCACCGGCTTCAACCCGTCTCGCACATCGGGTAACGCGCGACTCACAATAACGCTCATCGCATAATCAAGATAGGATGATTTTAGCTCATCTTCGATGCTAATCGGGACAATTTCTTTGGCAAATTCAGTCATAGTTTTAACCCTAAAAATACAGTATTTTTCATTCTACCTAATAAAAAAATCATAACATATTTACAGGATAAACTCACTGAATTTATGGATAAATTTTTCACAAAAACAGCATAAAAATCAAAGAGTTATCAGTTTGCTACTAAGATAATGCGAAGCGATTTCCCCGCGGCTTGCGTATGATCCTGGCACATGTGTTACCGTAACTATTCACCGCAAAATCTAAAACACGGAGAACGTTCAGATTTTGGATGATTTTGGGTGAAAAATCGATGAGAAAGCGGAGTGTACACGA
>MGXQ01000073.1:0-23724 GCA_001801405.1 Gammaproteobacteria bacterium RIFCSPHIGHO2_02_FULL_42_13
AAAAAAGCTCCCCATAGTCGCTTTTTTCTTTTCACCTCGCCCGCCTGAGCTATGTGGGCTTAGAGTCTGTCACAAAATAACCCACCCATGCTCTTGGAGCGGGTGATGGGAATCGAACCCACGCTATCAGCTTGGAAGGCTGAAGTTCTACCATTGAACTACACCCGCATTACCCTCCCCTCACCCCACCAACCTTGGTGGAGGGGGTAGGATTCGAACCTACGAAGGCGTAAGCCGTCAGATTTACAGTCTGATCCCTTTGGCCGCTCGGGAACCCCTCCAATAAAAAAATCGGCACAGCATTCTGCGGTAATGGCGAATAGATGTCAACCGTCAATTGATAGATTCTAAAAAGGTTTTTATATCTTTCTACGAAAAAAGCTATTTTGATCTAAATTTTTGCATCTAAATTCAAAACAACAACGGCAGATGTCGAATATTCTGGCACAAGTTCCGCGCTCTCACTCAGTTTTACGCCAATTCGACCTGCATCCAATAATTTTACAATTTTTGACTGATCGGCCAAATTAGGACAGGCCGGATACCCAAATGAAAACCGTTCGCCGCGATATTTAGATTGAAAAAATTCTTCAGGCGATGCGGGCTCTTCAGCCGCAAAACCCAGCTCAACACGAATATGCCGATGCATAAACTCCGCCATCGCTTCGGCCACCGCCGCAGCCAAGCCCTGCCAATAAAAATAGTCTTGATACTGATCTTGTGCCAACAACTCGTTCGAATAATCGATCACGCGCTGCCCCGCCGTCACCAATTGAAACGCCACCACATCGGACGTGGTTTGAAAATATCGAGCCAACGAAGGTTTATCGCCTCGAACCGGAAACTCAAAGCGACAAATTTCTATTTTCGCATCGGAATAAACGATTAATTCATCGCCCACCGACTGACAGAGAAAATAACCATACACCGCTTTTGCGCCGATCAAATGTTTTTGTCTCTCTTCTAAAATCAAACGGCGCAATATCCCCTCAGAATCAGCGGTCGCACTGGCTTTAAATTTCCACAGCACATGAAACAAAAATTTTCGATTAATATACGACACGAGCGTTTCCAAAGAAACTTTTTCGATGATGCAGGTGCCAAAGAAAGGGGGATGTAAAAACACAACAGCCTCCAAGCAAACGTAGCCCGTATGGAGCGAAGCGGAATACGGGAATATTTATTCACCTTATTATCCCCGCATTTCGCTTCGCTCCATGCGGGCCACTCTCAGGCTCAGATTATTTATAATCTGCAACACGACATCCGATTGGTTAAGCGCATAAAAATGCAACTGTGCAATGCCTGCCGCAATAAATTTCTCACACATTCCTGTAATCACCCCAACCCCATAATCACAAATGGCTTTTTCATCATCACCAAAATCATGCACGCGCTTTCGCAACCATAACGGCAATTCTGCACCGCACATCTGGGCAAAATCATTCAATCGTTTCCAATTATAAATCGGCATAATTCCCGGCACAATGGGCACATCAATCCCCAAGCGATCACAATCTTCTAGAAAATGAAAAAATGCGTCCGTGTTATAAAAAAACTGTGTTATCGCGCAATTGGCGCCTGCATCTATTTTGCGTTTTAGATTTTCTAAATCTGCCTGTGATGTTTTTGCTTCTGAATGAAATTCTGGATACGCCGCCACTTTTATATCAAAATGGTCGCCCGTTTCTTGACGCACAAATTTAACTAATTCATTGGCATGTGCAAAGTCACCTGTACTTTTCATATCCGATGGCAAATCGCCGCGCAACGCCATCAAATTTTTGATTTTTAAATCAGTGTATGTCGTCAATAATTGTTTAATACTCTCTCGCGTCGCATTAATGCATGTCACATGCGGCATGACAGGCACGTTACAATTTTGTGCTAATTGCGCAACCGTTTTAACCGTTCCCGCCTGATCCGTGCCGGATGCGCCGCATGTCACTGAATAAAAAACAGGATGAAGCGATGAAAGTTTTTTTGCAACGTCCAAAAATTTCTCCATACTCTTTGGCGGAAAAAACTCAATGCTCACTTTAACTTTTGATGCGTTCATGGTACAACCTTTTCTTTTGCTATCTTCTGACCTCGGAGGTCAGTTTATACTGTCATTTCGAGCGAAAGCGAGAAATCTCTGGGACACAGCGTGTTATTCATGAGATTTCTCCTCCACGCCGTTGGCGTGATCGTCGAAATGACACAGAGGTCACATTATGCCCCAAATACTCGATCAATTGAAACAAAAAGTGCTACTTTGTGACGGCGCCCACGGTACATTATTGCAACAACGCAAGTTTGACGTTAAAGCCGACTTTTTAGGCTTGGAAAATTGCTACGATATTTTGAACCAAACTCGACCTGACATTATCACTGACATTCATCGCGATTATTTGATGGCCGGTGCAGATTGCATCGAAACCGACACCTTTAGTGCGAACAAAATCGTCTTGGCCGACTTCAACATCGTCGACAAAGTCTATGAACTCAACCTGACCGCAGCAAAGCTTACTCGCAAAATCGCCGACGAATTTTCGACCGATCAAAACCCACGTTTTGTCATCGGCTCCATGGGCCCCGGCACAAAATTACCCAGCCTAGACCAAGTCACTTACGACGAGCTCGTTGATTCTTATGCCGAACAGGCGCGCGGACTGTTAGACGGACAAGTCGATTTGTTATTATTAGAAACCCATCAAGATTTATTAACACTCAAAGCCGCCGTTTGGGGTTGTCATATCGCTAAACAAGAACGCCAATCGAACACCCCCATTTTTGCACAAGTAACACTCGAATCCACCGGCACAACACTCGTCGGATCGGACATGCATTGCGTCATCACATCACTTTCCGCCCTACCGATTGACGGCATCGGCTTAAATTGTGGATTAGGCCCTGCCGAAATGAGCGAGCATGTTAAAAACTTAAGCGCACATTGGTCCGGATTTATTTCTGTGATGCCGAACGCCGGCTTACCGATTTTAGTTGACGGTCAAACGACTTATCCCTTGCAACCCGAAGAATTTACGCGCTGGCAACAACGCTTTGTAAACGAATTCGGCGCAAATTTAATTGGCGGCTGTTGCGGCACCACGCCCAAACATATCGCGGCATTACGCGTCATGCTAGATGGACGCAAAACACAACAACCGGTTGCACGTCATATAATTAGTGAGTCTGCAGTCAGCTCTCTATTTAATTCCGTTACCTTGCGACAAGAAAATGCCGTCTTCGCCATTGGCGAAAGAGCGAATGCCAACGGATCAAAAAAATTCCGCGCACTGTTATGCGCAGAAGATTTTGATAGCATGGCCGCCATTGCAAAAGCACAAACAAAAGAAGGCGCATGCGCATTAGATATTTGCACCGCTTATGTGGGCCGCAATGAACAAGCCGACATGACAAAATTTATTGCGCTGTTGCGCGGTCAAGTCACGTTGCCACTTGTCATTGACTCAACAAACGTCGAGGTTATTGCCAACAGTTTAAAATTACTCGGCGGAAAAAGTATTATCAATTCCATCAATTTCGAAGATGGCGAAGAAAAAGCATTGGCCATAATAAACTTAGCCAAACAATTTGGCGCGGCTGTCATTGGACTCACCATCGACGAAAACGGCATGGCCAAAACATTGAGAGATAAAATAAAAATCGCCAAACGGTTATATGATTTTGCGGTCACCCAACATCAACTGCCCGCATCCGATTTATTAATTGATCATCTCACCTTTACCATTTGCACCGGCACCGACGACGATCGCGAACATGCCATCACCACATTAGAGGCTATCAAACAGCTCTCGCAATTATTGCCTGAATGTCAGATTTTGCTGGGTCTCTCAAATGTTTCGTTTGGACTAACACCAGTCGCGCGCCGCGTCTTAAACTCCGTCGTTCTGCATCACGCACAACAAAATGGATTAAACGCCGCCATCATGCACGCCAGCAAAATCATGCCGCTGCATAAAATTCCAGACGATCAATTACACGCCGCCGAAAATTTAATTTTTAATCGACGGGAAGATAATGCCGACCCGCTATTACATTTCATTAATTTATTGAAAGGCCAAACCGATACCGATGTCAAAAAAACCGCGCTCACAAAAATAGAAGACGTATTAAAACAACATATCATTGATGGAAACAAACAAAACTTAAAACAAGATTTAGATATTGCCTTAAAACAATATTCACCTGCCGACGTCATCAATCAAATATTATTGGACGGCATGAAAACTGTCGGTGAATATTTTGGCGGCGGACAAATGCAATTGCCGTTCGTATTGCAGTCTGCCGAAACGATGAAAGCCGCGGTTAAATATCTTGAGCCGCTCATGACCACACACACCGCTCAATCAAAAGGCACGATGGTGCTGGCAACGGTTAAAAGCGACGTACACGACATCGGTAAAAATCTCGTTGACATTATTCTCTCAAACAATGGATACACTGTTATTAACATCGGCATCAAACAATCTGTGCAGCAAATTATTGATGCCGCCAAAAAACATAACGCCGATGTCATTGGCATGTCAGGGTTGCTGGTAAATTCCACGATCATCATGAAAGAAAATTTAGAAGAAATGCAACGCCAACAAATTCACATCCCCGTAATCTTAGGCGGCGCCGCATTAACGCGCGACTACGTCGAAAAAGATTGCCAACAAGTGTTGGGCGATAAAAATAAAGTGTATTATGCGAAAGATGCGTTTGCCGGATTGCAGCTGATGGATGAAATTTTATAATAATATTTTCCGGGTACCGCTCTCCGTCATTCTTTAGAAAATCCACCCCTATCATAATGATAAATCAACGGCACGCCGGTCGGGATTTCTAAATCCACCACTTCATCAGACGAGAGATTATCTAAATACATCACGATCGAACGCAAACTATTTCCATGCGCAACCACTAACATATTTTTATTGCCGGCTAACTGCGGCATAATCGTTTCTTTAAAAAATGGAATGGTTCGATCAGCGGTATCTTTTAAACATTCGCCTTTGGGCGGTCGCACATCGAAACTCCTTCGCCAAATATGCACTTGATCAGCACCATATTCATCAACCATTTCTTTTTTATTTTTGCCTTGCAACTCACCATAATAACGTTCATTCAAATGCCAATCACGATGCACCGGAATAATTTTTGAATTCATTTTATCGCTATAAATTTTTGCCCATTTCTCACGTCTATCCGCTTCTTCGTCATGAATAATCACCGGCGTTTTTCCCGTATGCGTTTTAGATAAACAAATCATCGCGGTTGCCATCGCACGATCGAGCGTTGATACATAAATGACAGAGAAATCAATATCCGCCAATTCTTCTCCCGCTTTCAACGCCTCCTGAATGCCTTGTTCCGACAAGGGAACATCGACCCACCCCGTAAACATATTTTCACGATTCCACATCGATTCGCCGTGGCGAAGCAACACTAATTGACCCATATTTTACCTCTTGATAAATCAACGAGTTGATTGAATTTTGATCCAGTATAATCAACTTATTTACCTATTTCTACCTTTTCCTGGTAAAATGCCACATCGCTTAACTATAACGAGGACGATTACATGCCGCGATTTAAAAACATGCTGCTCATTTATCCAGAATTTCCCAGTAACACATACTGGAGTTTTAAATACGCGCTTAAATTTATCAGCAGAAAAAGCGCCATACCACCATTGGGCTTAATCACCGTTGCCGCGCTCTTCCCCAAATCATACAACCTAAAAGTTGTCGATATGAATGTGGAATCATTAGACGAAAACGATATTAAAAACGCCGACGCTGTATTCATCTCCGCCATGTTGGTCCAAAAAAAATCATTTGATGAAG
The DNA here is from genome assembly GCA_001801405.1 of Gammaproteobacteria bacterium RIFCSPHIGHO2_02_FULL_42_13. Taxonomy (GTDB): domain Bacteria; phylum Pseudomonadota; class Gammaproteobacteria; order UBA12402; family UBA12402; genus O2-02-FULL-42-9. The sequence goes on from MGXQ01000073.1 coordinate 5,838, forward strand.
TCGTCGCTCTGTGCAACAAACATCATGTCCCTGTCATTGCGGGCGGCCCCCATGCCACCACCAGCCATCAAGACATCACGGGCGTTGACCATTTCTTTTTAGGCGAAGCAGAAGACATGTTCGAAAGTTTTTTGAATGATTTAGAAAACGGCACTGCAAAACATATTTATCCAGCCAATCGACCGGATATCACACATACCACGACACCGCGATTTGATTTGCTCAAGCTCAAAAAATATGCATCGATGTCCGTACAATATTCACGTGGCTGCCCCTTTAATTGTGAATTTTGTGATATCTGGAAAGTCTATGGCAGAAAAATACGCTTAAAACATCATGAAAGAATATTAATAGAACTCGACACTCTTTATAAATTAGGCTGGCGCGACTCTATCTTTTTTGTCGATGACAATTTCGTCGGCTATAAACAAAAGGTCAAAGAAGACTTATTGCCCGCCTTAATGCAGTGGCAAAAACAACACAAAAATATATATCGATTTTACACACAATCGTCACTCAATATTGCGGAAGATGATGCATTATTATCTGGCATGCGAAACGCAGGATTTAATTCTGTCTTTTTAGGCATTGAAACTCCCTCCGAACTTTCTTTAAAAGAAACTGGCAAGTTTCAAAACGTTAAAACCAATATGCTTACTGCCATCCGTAAAATCCAAAAATACGGCATGGAAGTGATGGGCGGATTTATCATCGGCTTTGATAATGATGCCGAAGACATTTTCGACCGACAAATTAATTTTATTCAAAAAGCGGGCATTCCAAAAGCGATGGTCGGCTTATTAAACGCACTGCCCGGCACCGATTTATATACACGACTCGTGAAAGAAAAAAGATTATTAAATTTTTCTTTGAACGGCAGCAACACGCATCGATTGCAAACCAACTTTATGACCAAAATGAATCCCGAAAAACTCAGAATAGGTTATCGAAAAGTATTGGAAACGTTATATGGTTATAATCTAAAAAATTATTTTAGTCGCTGCAATAAATTATTAGACAATATTCCCAAAACACATTTTTTTGCCCGCCGCGTGCGCTTTAATGAATTTATGGCGCTCGTTAAATCACTGAGTTTTCAGCCGTTTACGCCCTATGGCTATCAATATGTGAAATTCTTAATACGAAACTTGATTAAAAACAGAAAGGTGTTTGCTGAAGTGGTCTGCATGAGCATCGAAGGGCATCATTTCTATAAGATCACCAAACAAGCGCTGAAACTGGGAACGATAAAATCATATTAAGCTGGCGCGAGACTACCCACACCAGCCGCCGCTCCTTGGGATGGCGGCAACGGCACTGCACTTGTCGTCGCAGAGCTACCACCAAACAGCGTGTGTGCGCCGCGCAAATCACCGGTTGAATGACGCGTATTGGCACGAGGCCGTTGACCTGACTGCGATGTTGATGGAGATACTGGCCTCTGACTACTTTCCTGTTGCTGCACCTGAGCTTTCAACTCATCACATCTATCCTTCGCGCGTCTTACTGCCTCAATCCGTGCTGTTAATGTTTGGCGCGACATCAGAACCTGACTCTCCAGTGTCGTGACGCGTTGATTCGCTTCTGCGATTTCACGTGTCGCTGCACGATAGGCAGCAACACCCCCCGCAACAACACCCACTATCGCCAACCCCACCAAAACACCCACTCCCGCCGTAGAAATCGCAGCGACCATCATAGCCACTTGACCAATCATCATTGCAAAATGCACTGCCGTAAAACCGGCACCCCCCACACATAAAGCGGTTGTTAACGCCACGCCCGCAGATTTTGCACGTTCACCACGACTGAGATAACCTTGTTCCTTTCCAGAACCAGAATAAATGGGCCGATTGTCAGTCATATTATTCCGCTGAGTAGTCAACCAGCTCTGATGACCCTCTAATGTTCTCGAGGTAGCGACTATTGTCGAGATAGCGGCAATTTTTTTATCAGAGTCAACAACTTGTCCAGATCCAAATTCTTGCTCTATCGGCTCTAAATCGTGAGTTGCTTTTGCCAACAAATCACGATAAGGTGACTGTTGTATAGTATCTAGCGGCTTTTGACAATCTCGAAGATACCGATCACAACTTTGATGCCGTCGCATCACAGGACGAGTGATAAAAAAATAATAATTCGCGGCAGACAATAATCCCAATACGCCGGCGCCACCTAACCACCAAGATAAAGCAATACCGGCAATCGATTTAAGACGACATAAAAGAAACAATGCACGCAAACTAAAGATATTCGCAGCAGGCGTTAAGAAGACCATTAACGCTAACAAACTAGAGCGTACACGACTCCATCGCGTAAGATGTAATTCACTATCCTTCACTTTCTTGACCTAATATTTATTTTTCTTTATACCATGAAAGAGGAATTTTTGGTAGACAAAATTGAAGACTGTAGGAGCAATTTAGAAATGTCACTTCTGTAAAAAACATATACAGTATCAATTTGATTACAAATCGAACATTTAAAAATTAATTTATTGATCTTATTAACTTGCCGCTTATAATGATTCATATGCGACAACTTAATTAAAAAAATTTTTGAGTTGCCCATTAAAAAATTCTATATAGGACAAATGGAGAAGGAGTTTTATTATGTTATTTGGAATCAAAAATAGCTCTATTGCTTTAGTGACCTTAGCTCTAATATCGGTGTCTACTCCAGCGGCTGCATATAAAGTCTATAACGGGACAGACTATAAAATCTACGTTGTTGATTTTGCCTGGTCTAGTGATTATATTAAGCCCGGAGAGACAAAAAACATTCCTCCGGATAGTAGTAGTATAGGCAACGCTGATCGCTGTCCAACTGAGAATGCGCATCTTAGCATCTATAAAAAAAATGGGTGGCCAACTGCCATTTGTACTGTTGATATTGAATATAAGCATGGTCTTGTCAGAGTGACCTCTACTCAGCCATCTTCTAAAAGCTGTTCTACCGGCTACTATGCCCCCGGTTCCGACTCTACTCGCTCAATGATACAAATGGAGAAGCCAACCACTACTAAAGAGATTGCACCAGCATGCCCACCTGATAATCATGGTGATTAGCGAGCCAGCCCGCATGGAGCGAAGCGAAATGCGGGGAATAATAAGATGAAAATATTCCCGTGTTCCGTTCCGCTTCGCTCCACACGGGCTACGCTGGTTTTTCACTGTTATTTTCTGATTCAGCTTGCTTTAGCGCCGATTCTTCAACCAATAATCCCTGTCGTTCATACCGTTTTCGCGCCCGACTAAATCGTACTACGACGGCATATGTTTTACTGTGTTTTTTTGCCTGACGAGTAAGTTTTGCATCACCGGCGGGCAAAAATGTTAATTCGTCTAATTTCGCACATTTCAGACACAATGCCTTATCTTGTTCTTTATATAAAAAGCTATCTTTGAATAGTTCTTTTTCACATAAATCACATTTTGAATCTTTTAGAATACTAAAAACCACGACTTCGGCTGGTTTTTCAAAATTTTCCTTAAGTTTTTGTTGTTTTTTATCCGTCAATGTCGGTGAGACATAATGCGTTCGATAAGCCAGTTCAATATTAGAATCTCCGCTTTTACTAAATTGCAACGCTCTGCTATGATTTTGCGTTTTCAATAAATAACTCGTTTCACTTGGATTTAATCCTTTCTGCCTCGCCCATACTCGAAAGCTTTTCATGGCATAACTAATTTTGCTTAAATTCGCACAAATTACTTTTTCGAGATAAGGTACGCGGCCTCTTTTCCAATCATCTATGTGCACAGGCTGTAAATAACCTATACCCAATAAAATATCGATAGCACAAACATAATTTCTATCATGCAGCGTTTTTTCTGCTACCTGTTTAACTTTTTGATCTAACGACTTGTTATTCATGCTTGTCTTTTCCCTATTCTTGCCATCACCACTCGATGTGGCGTGCTCCAAAATGGAACTAACCACGTGTTCTGCTCTGGTTTCTGCTTCGTTCATAATATTACACTAAACTTTTTTCAAAAATGGTTAAATATTTCTTATACACATAGATGCGGCCATATTTTATGGTTTCATCTTTTATTTCTAAAATGCCCGCTTCAACGAGCCGATCAATGAGCTTCTGGGCGCCAGTACGTGTGCGAAAACCAGCCCATTCTTGTATGGTATTTGCCGTAACGATTGGTTGCGCAAAAAGCTTCGGTAATATATTCATCGCGCTTTCTGACGAGGTTTTATTCATTTGGCTTATTTTTTTAATATCCTGCTCTCTAAGCAGGGTAATTTCTTTTACTGTTTCTATAGCTGATTCTGCGGTTTCAATAATCCCATCTAAAAAAAACTCAACCCATTTTTCAACGTTTTCTTCGCGATAATCTGTAAGGCGTTGATAATAAATCTTCTTATATTTTTTAAAAAATGAAGATAAATATAAAATGGGCTTTTCTAATAACGCTTCAATGCAAAGATAGAAAGTCACAAGCATTCTTCCGGTTCTACCATTCCCATCAAGAAAAGGGTGGATAGTTTCAAATTGCGCATGAATAATAGCCGCCTTGATTAATGAAGGAATGCTATCTTTTGCATGTAAAAAGTTTTCAAAATCATGCAAAGCAGATTGCATTGCATCCACCGGAGGTGGAACAAACTCCGCATCGGAAGGGCTCTTTCCCGCTATCCAATTTTGGCTCTTTCTAAAATTACCGGGGTCAGAAAAATGCGTTGCCCTTGCGCTATCCATTAATTTTTCATGTATTTCGCGAATAAATCGAAGCGACAAAGGAAGTTCTTTTAGCCTTTTCATCCCATAATTAAGCGCTTTAATATAATGAAGAATATCATCAACATCCGTTGGGGCACCGCTTTCTATTTTTACTTCTGCCTCTAGAGCATCTATCATTGTTGCTTTTGTGCCTTCAATTTGACTGGAAGCCGCTGCATCCTTGTGAAGATACATTAAAATGAAGAAATCAACGTCTGGCAACAACAGGGTAATACCATCAAGCTTGCCCAAAAGGCGAGAAGCCTGTGCGTCTTTTTTGACCATACGTGGTGAGCAAGCGAAAGGTTCCTTGCCAGGAAACGGCTCAGGAATAAACGCTTTGAACCCGCTCGGCTGCTGTACATATTTACCAATCATAAAAATAGTATCTTTTGGTTGCGTCAATGTCTACAGTTTATATGAAACGGTAAACATTGACAAGCGGCTTGTCTACAGCCAGCGTAGCCCGCATGGAGCGAAGCGAAATGCGGGGAATAATAAGGCGGCTAAATATTCCCGTGTTCCGCTTCGCTTGCTTCAATTAAGAAAAATGTTTATGGCACAATAGTGGAGCTGGCGATGGGTGAGGCGGTAACAGCAAACGATTAATAATCGTTTGCCCGCCGAACGCCCAGCATGGATGCTGGGCTGGTCAATGCGCCATGGACGGCTCAAACCTATAAACATGTTTATGGCACCATAGTGGAGCTGGCGATGGGACTCGAACCCGCGACCTGCTGATTACAAATCAGCTGCTCTACCAACTGAGCTACGCCAGCTTATAAACCGTTATCGATTATCTCAATTCTTAAGCAAGCGTAGCCCGCATGGAGCGAAGCGAAATGCGGGGAATAATAAGGTGAATAAATATTCCCGTATTCCGCTTCGCTCCATACGAGCTACACTTGCTATAAACCGTTATCAATTATCTCACTATCTCAATTCTTAATCAAAATACATCAGTGCCCACATCCCGGACATCCGGCGCGCACTTTCATACCTTCGATCACAAATCGCGCCAGCTCTCCCTCGCCCAAATCTAAATAATTAACCGTTGCGCCCATTAAATATTGAACACTCACTGGATCTGCAATTAATTGTATTGCATGATTCAATGCGATTACGGTATCATCGGAATTTACTTCCCCATCCACTTTAATTTGAATCTGTAATCCTGCACATCCGCCCCCCTCAAAATAAGCGCGCAATGATTTTTCATTTGTTTCTTTTAACATCTCTTTCGCTTGATTAAGAGCGGCATCTGTCCAGGTAACGCTTGGCGTCATATCTTCACCTCTAAATGGCAATTGTAATGATAAATTGGATACTACCACACACTTGCATACTTTGTCATCGAAAGAACGATCAACAAATCGATTTATGCCTCGACTGCGAAAATGAACTGCCTTTTATTACCAATGCCTGCCACGCTTGTGGAACCCCGCTCCCAACCAACACACAAATCTGCGGCCAATGCATACAGCAACCGCCACCCTATAACAATGCCTTTGCACTATTCACCTACTGCCCACCGATCACAAAATTAATCTATGACCTAAAGTTTAATCGTAAATTAGTCAATGCAAAAATATTGGGGGACTTAATGGCAAAATATTTAAAATTTGAAAACAAACCCGATTATATTATTCCCGTCCCCTTGCATCATAAACGTTTACGCGAACGCGGATTTAATCAAGCATTAGAAATCGCACGACCCATTGCAAAAAAATTTAACATTCCGCTGAATATAAAAAGCTGCAAACGCATAAAGCACACCCACGCACAAGCGATGCTGCCAAAAAACGAACGCAAGAAAAATATTAAAAATGCATTTATCATGGATCCAAATTTTCAAACAAAACATGTCGTCATTTTAGATGATGTCGTTACCACGGGGCAAACTGTTTTAGAATTGACACACGCATTGCAAAAAAATGGTGTCCAAAAAATTGAAATTTGGTGCTGCGCGAAGGCTATTCTAAAATAGAAGAACCGGGTGATGCGGGACGTTGAAAGTTTTGCGCTGCCTGATATTTTTCATCAATATCGCGACAAGCTGCCTCGATCTGCTCCACCAATCCAATTTTATGATCAATACCAAAAAAAGTGAGCGCTGATCCAAACATCGTTGAACGCAATTTGCCATTCTCTGGATGTTCTTCTGCAATCCGTTGCTCTAATTTTAAAACACCTTCCATCAGACGATCAAAAACTTCTTTTGGTGCTGAGCCTTGCTGCTCTTTAATAGCGTTCGCAATTAACTTGGTCAATGCCAGCTGATCATCCTGTCGTTGACCGCTGTCATAAACCTGACTCAACCGTAATTTCGCATATTCCAGCAAATCACTATAATCATGCAAATCATTCATTGTCTTTCTACCTTTTAACTTCCCTGTCCATTTAATATAGTCAATTTTTGGGAAATTGCCGGTAGAAATGATTGCATTGTATAGATTATGCGCAAAAATGCTGATAGCCCGTGCCTGATAACTGCAGCAAACAACCTCCTTTATCAATCAGGCGCAAACCAGGTGGTTTTTCGACTTGACCAATGCAAACACAGCCTAAACGACGCAACAATAGCTGATATTTTTTCGTATTTTTTTGCGATACGGTAAAACATAATTCATAATCTTCGCCCGCCGTTATCGCAAACCGAACACCGGCGTTTTTTGCGACCGGTACTTTATCTAATTGCAAAGTTGCGCCCACATGGCTCGCGTCCAAAATATGACTTAAATCCAAAACCAATCCATCTGAAATATCGATCGCTGCATTCGCTATTTTGCGCAAATGCATGCCCAACGCTACACGCGGCGTTGGATAATAAAAAGATCGTAATGATTTTTTGGGAACGGTTTCTGTATTTCTTAAATGGCGCAACGCCAAACCGGCATGACCCAACTCTCCACTTACAAATATATAGTCGCCAACTTTTGCCGCATCGCGTCGCAAGATATCTTTTTTTGAAATATAACCTTGCGCTTGCACAGTAATCGACAACGGTCCACGCGATAAATTCCCGCCGATTAAATCAACGTCATATTGATTCGCTAATTTAAAAAATCCTCGACAAAATTTTTGCACCCATTGTCTGTCTGCTTTTGGCAACGTTAATGATAAAAACACGTGCGCAGGCTGCGCACCCATTGCGGCTAAATCACTTAAACTGACTGCCAATGCTTTATATCCAACTGCATCGGCAGGCATACTGGGGAAAAAATGCGTATTTTCAACCAGCGTATCGGTCGTTTGCGCTAACAACTGATTTGATTTTAATTTAATTAAGGAACAATCGTCGCCAATGCCTAAAAAAACCTCTTTTCGACGCTTTATTTTCTTATCAAAATAACGAGAAATAAGTGAAAATTCATCAAGCGGATTATTTGATTTCATCTTTTCTAACTTGCTTAGCCACTTTATCCAAGACACCATTCACGTATTTAAACCCTTCGGATGATCCGAATTGTTTTGTCAATTCAAGCGCCTCATTAATCACGACACGATACGGAACATCAAGACAATACGTTAATTCATATGTCGCCAAACGTAAAACAGATAACTCAACCGGCGTTAATGATGTCGCCGGACGATCGAGATAAGGCAAAATGGTTTGATCCAAGTTTGCCACATTCTGCGTAGCACCCAAAAATAACAGTTTAAAATATTCGATATCGATATCATCCTCTTCATGCTCCGCCAAAAACTGTTGCACAATATCTTTCGGATGATTCTTCGATATCAACCATTGATATAAATTTTGCAAAGCGCTTTCTCTTGCTTTTCTGCGAGCCTTTGGGTTCATTATTTTTCTCCATAGACGGGAAATTGTTTGCATAACGCCAACGCTTTTAACTTAATGAATTCGATTTGCTTTTGATTTTCTAAATCATTTAAAATATCACAAATCCAATCAGCAAGCCGTGCACATTCTTTTTCTTTAAGCCCGCGTGTTGTAATCGCGGGCGTTCCAATACGCAATCCGCTCGTTACAAACGGTGATTGCGGATCGTTCGGAACGGTATTTTTGTTTACAACAATATTGGCTGCGGACAATACTTTTTCTGCATCTTTGCCCGTAATATGTTTATGGGTTAAATCCATTAAAAGCAAATGCGTATCAGTGCCATCTGAGACTAGTTTAAATCCACGCTTTTGCATTTGAGAGGCCATCGCGCACGCATTTTTGATCACTTGCGCCTGATAATTTTTAAACTCTGGCTGTAGCGCCTCATAAAAACAAACGGCTTTTGCCGCAATGATATGCATCAGCGGCCCACCCTGCGAACCGGGAAATACGGCGGCTTTTAATTTCTTCTCAATGTCCTCATTCGCACGCGCTAAAATCAATCCACCACGTGGACCGCGTAAGGTTTTATGTGTAGCACTTGCCACTACATCCGCAAACGGCAACGGCGATGGATATAAACCAGCAGCAATCAGCCCTGCAATATGTGCCATATCCACAAATAAATACGCACCCACTGCATCTGCAATTTCACGAAACTTTTTCCAATCGACGATGCGAGAATAAGCCGAATAGCCAGCAACAATCATTTTTGGTTTATGTTCGCGCGCGAGCTGCATCACTTCATCATAATTGATCAAGCCCGTTTCAGGATGCAATCCATACTGCACTGAATGATACAACCGACCGGAAAAATTCACGGGCGCACCATGTGTTAAATGCCCTCCGCAATTTAATTTCATCCCCAAAATTGTATCACCCGGCTCGAGCAAGGCAAGATACACTGCTGCATTCGCTTGCGACCCCGAATGCGGCTGCACATTGGCATAATCTGCTTTAAACAGTTCTTTGACTCGATCAATCGCCAACTGTTCAGCGACATCGACAAATTCACACCCGCCGTAATAGCGCTTACCCGGATAACCTTCGGCATACTTATTGGTCAACGCCGAACCCTGCACTCCCAACACACGTTGACTGACATAATTCTCAGAGGCAATCAGCTCAATATGATTTTCTTGTCGCTGGTACTCGTCAGTGATCGCTGACCATAATTCGGGATCAAACTCAGCTATATGCATATCAGGTAAAAACATGGGAACCTCGTTCGTTCACAATGAATAATAAAGATGCTATGATACTGAATTTCTCGGCCAACATAAAGCAATAATTATCCTGATGACAACCGATATTTCTATCATCACCCCCACCTACTGTGAAAAGGAGAATCTTTCTCGTCTGATCAACGAAATTAATGCCTTGCGACCCGCATTCGACAATCTTGAGCTCATTATTGTTGACGATAATAGTCCCGACGGCACCTCTCAATATCTACAAACATGCATGCTGCAACATCCCTGGGTCAAATTAATTACACGAGAACATGAACGCGACCTGAGCACAGCCGTCATTGCCGGGTTTAACCAAGCGCACTACCCCATTTTACTCTGTCTGGATGCCGACCTCAGCCATCCGACCGAGGTCATTCCAAAAATGGTGCTTGCACTATCACAACCCAATGTAGATTTCGTCATCGGCTCACGATTTATAGATAAGGGCAGCACCGCAGCAAATTGGTCATGGCGACGGCGATTGAATGCGTTTATTGCCAAAATGCCGGCACGCTTATTTACCTCCGTCAAAGACCCTTTGTCTGGTTTTTTTTGTTTGCGCAAAAAAACCTTCGAACATGCTGATCCGCTTAACCCGATTGGCTATAAAATCGGATTAGAACTCATCGTCAAATGTCATTGCAAACAGATTGTGGAAATACCGATTCACTTTAAAGATCGCACAAAAGGCAACAGCAAGTTAAACATGAAGGAAATAGTAAACTATCTGCGACATCTGTATCGCTTATGGAAAACCCTATGAGCAGAACAATAAAACATTTACCGTTATTCATTATTATTTTGATCATTTTTCCATTGTCGCTTTGTTTGCAATTACAAACAATTAAAAACGCAGATGTCGTCTGGTTATTACAGGCCACTCAACAACTATTACAAGGTGGGCATTACTATACAAATTTTATCGAAATCAATCCGCCGATGATTTTATACCTGTATATGCCAGCACTGTTTATTGCAAACATATTTTCTATTGATGTCTATACCGCTTTTCGACTATACCTATATATCCTAATCGCATTGAGCTTATTCGGCTGTCATACGTTATTCAAACAAATTCTTTCTAAAACAGATACACTCACGCACCACCTATTAATGATTATGTTAGCCTTCATACTAACGACACTTCCTGCTTATTCTTTTGGCGAAAGAGAACATCTTACCGTTATTTTTACTCTCCCTTATTTTTTATTGGTCGCATTACGATTGACACATCAGACACCTGCTCAGCGCACCTCTTTTGTCATGGGTATATTTGCGGGACTTGGTTTCGCGCTAAAACCGTATTTTTTACCACCACTGATACTCACTGAACTTTATTTTATCCTAAAACAAAAAAACCTCTTGAGCTGGATACGCGTAGAAACGCTCACAATTGGTGGCGTATTGATTGCCTATCTTATTTCTATCTTTATATTTACGCCCGAATATTTATATAAAATACTCCCGCTGGTGAATCATTTCTATCTCAATGCAGAACCTTTTTCGCTGAACGAGATGCTCGGCACTATGCTGTTTGTTTTTTGCGTTGCCGCCATTATTTTTTATTTTTTCTTATTACCTCAATTACGTTATCGCACACTGGCGACAACGCTGTGGCTAGCGCTCATCGGCTTTCTCAGCGCTTATTTAATCGCTAAACGTGCGTGGTTTTATCATCTCTTGCCCGCACTGAGCGTTGCCACGCTTTTGTTTACGCTGTTTTTATCAGAATCTTTCTCTGCACTATTACTCACCCATCGTCATCAAAAAAAAATCTATCGAAAACAAATTTTCTTAATCGTTTGTAGCGTTTTTTTCATTACCTTCATGCCCCTATTGAGAACGGCCTCTTTTCAGTCCTTCACCTCATTAAAAAGGCTGTCCTCTCCTATTCAAAACGCACAATGCATCGTACGCACCTATAATAATGGTGGCAAACCCATTTATATTTTTACAGATGCCTTGCTCACGCATACCTATTTTACTGCCTATGCGCACGCGACATCCGCCTCACGATTTCCGGCGCTATTTTTTATAGCCGGCTTACTGAACCAATCTAAAAAAACACAGATAAAAACAATCGCCCTTAACCAAGAGATTATTGATCTCGTCGTCAACGATTTACAAAAAAACAAACCTGCATTAATCGTCATTGATAAAAACAAAAAAGGCTCCTTATCTCGCCATCCTCACTTCAGTTATATCCAATTTTTTGCACACGACGCACGATTTAGAACATTATGGCAACACTATCAATACCGCACAACAATCGGCGCATTTAACGTATTCACACGCCGGAAAAATAAAAATCCCCGCTGCAAGCAGGCGGGGTATTTTTATTTCTTTTATTGATCGCCTGCGCGAAGTAAATTCGCGCGAACGGCGACCAGAGGGGAGCATTGCATTGCTCCCCTCTGGATTCCCCATCGCCCTTGACTCCGCCGCAAGCGGCGGAGATTTCTCAATTTAAATAAAATAACGCGTAATTTCGGCACCATAGAATCGTTTGATCGCAAATAACATTTGCGACAAGGGCGATTGTCGCGCAAAAGAAATCGTCAAATCATCCGTCCACTGCCCCGTTTGACGATCAATCAACAGCGGAATAAGATTTTCATGCTCGTCCGGATAAAACGCTAACACCCAATTTTTATAATAAACGGCACGTTGTTTCTGCGGTAAGAATTTTTTAACCGCGCTTTTTTTAAAAATAAGATGGCCTGTCTTCTGATCGATTCCAAACACGTCCAATGACTGAAAAACTACATTTTTAACAGAAATATCATGCGTTCGAATCGCGGTTGGCGTAAATTCCGTTTCAGCAAAAATCATTCTGGGTTTGACGCGATTCTGCACGCTCTGTATAAACGGCAATAAAGACTCGCCATCCGCCGATGCAAATGAAATACCTAGCCAGCTTAACACCGTTGGCTTGATATCAACTAACGACACCTGCCCCGATATATTACCCCGCTTATTTTTCCGCGCACCAAAACGACGAAATGCCAATACATTATTATATTGTTGATAACTCAACACATCCGTACCATGTCCGCTGGATGAATCAAAAATACTTTCTGCGCCGATCAGCGCGCTGACTTGTTTAAAAATATCTCTATGGCTACGCGAACCTTTAATATAATTTTTCTCAGCAATCATTCGCTCTCCCGATAAACCAAACGCTTCTCCATGATCCGACAACACAACCACAATCGCATTATCCAGCAAATGATTATCGCGCAAAACCGTCATATAATCTTGAAATTGTTGATCCATTTGACTTATCGCATCATGATACATACTAAAAGTGTCTTCGCGCTCACGCTCTGATGCCCAATCATAAGGATAATGAGGTAAACAAAAATGCACGGCTAAAAACAAAGGCCGCCGACCTATGTGTTTTATTTTTTTGCGCAACACATGAATAAATATTTTTGGTTCGTAGGTAACAAACGCCGCGCGATTCGCAAAATTATCCGGGTAGAGGAACGAACCTAATTTGGTATTAATCAATAAATTAGATAAGGGAAAATCATTAAACTCCCCTAAAATAAAATCGTTGATACTCGGCTTCACACCAATAATTTGATCGAACCCAAAAGACTTAGATATATTACTAAACCGCATATCATCCGAACCGTACACAGTGTAATATCCTTGTCGCTGTAAAATATTACCCAGAGTATCCGATAAATGCAAATTATCCTGCGCAACCAGATTAAATCGAATACCATCATGTTTGGGATATAGCCCCGTTAGAATACTTGACCAAGCCACAAACGTTCTCGCCAGAGGTGTAATCGACTCAGTAAAATTTGTCGACTTTTTCAGAAACGCATCAAGATGCGGCGTATTTCTCACTTGCGCATTATAATAACCAACATGATCCGGTCGCAACGCATCTATGCCAATAATAATCACGTTCGGTTGCTTTGAATTTATAATAGGGGTACTACGATCCGTTTGATGAAATGAGATAGCCATTAAAATACCGATGATGATAACACTCCATATTTTTAGCGCCCACGATCCTCCTAAAACAAACTTAATGATTCCCAAAACGGCAAAAGAAATGACGATGCCAATCATTCCAAGCAATACAATAAGCGATGATTTAGCCACTATCAAAGGGATGACATCAAACATTAAGTCAGAAAAACTCGAGTTGACATACAGCAATTGATTTGCAAACAATACTGCCAAAACGCTCGCACACCAAAATAGAATACCTAAATAAAAAGCACGATCGGTTGATATATTTAAAAAAAATGCTGCCAAACGAGTGACGCCCCACGTCGTCACAGCAAATAAAAAATAAAGCAGAAACTGAATGCATAAATAAAAAATATCCGGCCATAAAATCGTCATGGAAAGTTTAACGCGATGATCAAGCAACAACCCCGCAAAAATACCTTCGCCTTTTGCGCACAGCAAAACACCCGTCTGCCAAACCACAAATAATGCCGTTAAGAGCAATAGCCATAAAAATAGGGAAGTATCTTTTTTTCGATGGCGAGAACGAGCCAAAATCATGTCAACAGGCCTTAAAATTAATACAAAAAATTGATGCCAACCCAGTCATTTCGCTGTAGAATATCGTATTTCTCAGACAGAATCAAAAGGTATGAGCATGCGACAATATCTACTCTTAACCATCACAACGCTATTTGTATTTTTAGCGGGCTGTGCCTCTCTCTCCTCGCAACAGAACACGCTTCAGATCTCTAACACTGCTGAGAATTATCTACAACAAGCCGCCAACGCCCAAGGCGATGACAAGGCCATCTATCAACTCATGGCAACCAATCAATTGCTCGACGACCGAAACCTTAACGATGCCGAGCAAGTATTATCACGCGTTCAACAGCAGCCACTCAATCCAACCAATGTACAACAAAAATTAATCATCGAAGCAAAATTAGCACTGCAACAAAAACAATCTCAAAAAGCAGTAACAATATTTCAACAAATCAAAAGCCCGGCTGCACTCCCCGAAAACATTCAACAACTTTATTATCAAACGGCCGTAACACTTTATTCTCATACCAATCGATTAGCCGATAGCGTTATCGCACAAATTCATTTAACGCAACTCACATCTGACGCTGATGACGCCAATGAAATAACACAAAACATTTGGCATAACTTACAACGCCTCCCTCTTCAACAATTGCAAACGCTTTCAAAATATCAGTCATCTGATTTAGTCAATGGTTGGCTTCAACTGGCAATCATTGCAAAACAATACGCAAATCAAACAAAAAATTTAGCCACACAATTGATGCAATGGCAACAAAAATATCCAAGCCATCCGGCGATCAGTTTACTACCCAATGCCGACACACTAAATAGTATGTCACAAACTCAAGCGCCGCAGCAAATTGCACTATTGCTTCCCTTGCACGGACCATTCGCATCCATGGGAACTGCCGTCCGCGATGGGTTTATGATGAATTTTTATAACAATGCAAAATATCTCCAAAACACGCCCACCATTAAAGTATATGACACCAGCAAAGATGATATATTAACGCTCTATCAACAAGCCGTTGATGATGGCGCGCAATTTGTGATTGGCCCGCTCACCAAAGATAATGTTAATCGACTCGCCGGACAAAATAAAATTACGGTGCCCACGCTGGTGTTAAATTATTTAGATACCAATCAATCACCACCCGACAATTTAATTCAATTTGGTTTATCCCCGATGCAATCCGCACAACAAATTGCTGCGTTTGCCTGGGCGCACGGCAGCGATCAACTGCTCACCCTCTCAGCACAAAGTGATTGGGCCACTCAAATTCTACAAACATTTAACGATAGCTATCGTCAACTAGGCGGAAATATCGCCATCGCCACACAATTTACGGACGACCAATCGATCAAATCTTCCATTAGTTCTGCGCTGAATATTGATCAAAGCAACCAACGCGCACAATCATTACAAGATCTATTTGGCGAACCCATTAAAGCAATACCCAGACGACGACAGGATATTAACGGTATTTTTCTCATTGCAACGCCGGCACAAGCAAGGCAAATTATTCCACTGCTTAAATTTTATTATACTGAAAATTTACCTATTTTCTCGATTTCGAATGTTTACAGCGGCGCACCTTCACCGCGTAATGACCATGATCTTAACGGCATTTATTTCAATGATATTCCATTATTGCTCTCAGATAATTACAGCACATTACGAAACAAACTTGCGTCGCTATGGGCGTCGAACTATCAAACCAACAATCGTTTATACGGCTTAGGTTTAGATGCTGACACACTTAGCATGCTATGGCCACGTTTCATCGCGGCACCTAATTTCCCCATTCAGGGTGTCACCGGCAATCTATACCTTAACCAAAATCAGCAGATTTATCGGCAATTATTAGATGCGGAATTTCAACAAGGCCTCCCCCAAGAAATAGAATGATAAAACGATTCTCATCTTCCATGATCGGGAAACAAGCGGAAAATCAAGCCTGCCTCTATTTACAACAACAAGGACTACAGCTTGTTGCGCGTAATTTTTCTTGTCTATTAGGCGAAATTGACTTGATTATGCGCGATCAAGAGATACTCGTCTTTGTTGAAGTCCGTATGCGCTCGCATATCAATTTTATGCGTCCACACGAAACAATCGACCATCGAAAACAAAAGAAAATCATAAAAACCGCCATTTACTATTTACAACAGCGGAAACTCACCAGTAAAATGACTTGTCGATTTGATGTCATTACCGTCGAACAAGAAAGCAATCAACTACGATGGATAAAACGCGCTTTTGAGGTCACATAATAAATATGCAAGTTACAACATATATTGAACAACATTTCCGCGACAGCATTCAGACGAAAGCAGAAGCCGCAGAAATATTAATTCCTGCCATTGCAAAAGCGGGCAAGATGATGGCGCAAGCGATTAAAAACGACCATAAAATACTCAGCTGCGGTAACGGCGGATCAGCCTCTGATGCGCAACATTTTTCGGGCGAATTACTGAATCGCCTGGAAATGGAGCGGCCGAGCTTACCTGCTATTGCCTTAACCACTGATACATCAACAATAACCGCCATTGGAAATGATTATTCATATGCGGAAATTTTTTCCAAACAACTCCGCGCACTTGGCCAACCAAAAGATATTTTATTGGCCATCACAACAAGCGGTAATTCTGAAAATATATTAAAAGTAGTCGAGGTTGCTCATCAAAAAAATATTCCGGTTGTTGCATTAACCGGAAAAGATGGTGGAAAATTAGCCAATCTATTGTCAGAGCATGATATAGAAATTCGCGTTCCTGCAACAAGAACTGTTAGAATACAAGAAACACATATTTTGATCATTCATTGTCTTTGTGACTTGATTGATCAATATTTATTTAACCAGGGAGATAAATAGCATGTTTAGTTGGAAAAAACTCATATTCGTCGCCACCATCTCCGCCAGTCTAACCGGCTGTGTCGCTGTCGGTGCCGCCGCGGTTGGCGCTGCTGCCGCCGCTGTTATTTATAATCGTCAAAATATCAAATCATCGATGGATGATGAATCTATTACCTATGCGATTGAAAAACGCATTAACGATGATGCAGAGCTTAAAACTGAAGCGCGCATTATTGTCGCCACTTATCACCGCATGGTCTTATTAGCGGGTCAAACCCCCACGAGTGCAATGCGAAGCAGAGCGGTCACCATTGCAAAAAGCGTACCCGGCAGCGAACAAATTTACAATGAACTCGCGATCGAAGCCCCTTCATCAACATTAACAAAAACGAGCGATTCATGGATTACTGCAAAAATCAAAACAGACTTTTTAAGCAAAGCCGATTTGAAATCAGAAGAATTTAAAGTCATCACAGACACTGGAATTGTATATTTAATGGGTATTGTCACACGCGATCAAGCCGATCAAGCGGTTGATGTTGCACGACATGTCACCGGTGTCGAAAAAGTGGTAAAGATTTTCAAATACAGAGAACCTTATCCAGAAGAAGAAACAGTGCCATTAACGCCGTCAAAAAAACCAACCAATTAAACACGTAGGTTGGGCCGTAAGGCCCAACAAATTATTCCCGTT
>MGXQ01000073.1:23735-32281 GCA_001801405.1 Gammaproteobacteria bacterium RIFCSPHIGHO2_02_FULL_42_13
GTACTGAGACCAGCTTGTTCGCATACCTCTCCGCCGTCATCCCGGAAAATCTGCGTAGCAGATTTATCCGGGATCCAGGGAACGCTTTAGCTCTGCACGTTGATTCTTCTGGATTCCGGATATTGCTGCGCAACGGCGCAGCAATTCCGGAATGACAAGGAAAAGAGAGCCGTCATCCCGGAAAATCTGCGTAGCAGATTTATCCGGGATCCAGAGAATATATTTCTGGATTCCGGATATTCCGCCTGCGGCGGAATTCCGGAATGACGTGACTGCTCCGCTGAAACCAGCTTGTTCGCATGAGCGTGGAATAATTATATCTTCTCACACACTCGATTAAATCCAGTATTCGACATCACCATCAAATAATCACCTGCGCGCGCAAGCGCTTTAACCGCATTTAATAGCTCACTTTCATCCTTAAAAATTTGCATCGGCACGTTGCTCTGCTGCGCTAACGCATCAACATCCCAATCCGTCTCTTTTGGTATTTTAATAAAAACTTGATCGGCCAACTGCAGTGCATTCACCAACGTTTCGCGATGCACGCCGCTACGCATACTATACGAACCTAATTCTAAAATCACCAGCACGCGATTTTGTTTTGCCAAATCGCGCATCGTTTTTAACGTGAGCGCTATCGCAGTCGGATGATGCGCAAAATCATCATAAATTTTAATGCCACGCACTTCGCCTTTGTATTCAAAGCGACGACTGACGGGCTTAAAAGTTTTGAACGCTTGCGCAATCGTTTCTGCATCAATGCCAATATGATTGGCCGCTACACAGGCCGCTAATGCATCATCCACATTATGCTGTCCGATTACCTGCCAATCAATATGCGCGATTTTTTCTGAATCACGATAAATATCAAACGATTTGCCAGCATTTATCACGTTCTCGGCATGCCACTCTTCGTTCGATAAAAATTTTTGAACGGGCGTCCAACATCCCGTGCTCAAAACATCGGTCACATTTTCATCCGCAGCATTTGCAACGATCAAACCATTTTGAGGAATAATACGGACAAGGTGATGAAACTGTTTTTTTATATCCTCTAACGAATCAAAAATATCCGCATGATCAAATTCCAAATTATTTAATATTTGTATCGCCGGATGATAATGAACGAACTTCGAACGCTTATCGAAAAACGCACAATCATATTCATCCGCTTCAATCACAAAATACGGTTCGCTACCCACGCGCGCGGACACGCCGAAATTATTGGGAACGCCACCAATTAAAAACCCAGGATTTAGTTTTGCAACATCTAACAACCACGCCAGCATACTGCTCGTCGTAGTTTTGCCATGCGTGCCTGCAACTGCTAACACTTTTCGATGGCGTAAAATATTTTCATACAACCATTGTGGACCAGAAACATAGGGAATATTTTCATTGAGCACATATTCCATGGTGACATTCCCACGCTTGATGACATTGCCCACAACAACTAAATCCGGTTTTAGCGGTAATTTTTCATAACCCAATTCGACAGAAATACCCAGCCCTTCTAATTGCGTGCTCATGGGCGGATAAATATTGAGATCAGTGCCTGTCACCTCATGCCCTAATTGCTTCGCCAACACAGCGATGCCCGCCATAAATGTGCCACTAATACCTAAGATGTGAATGCGCATAAAACACCTGCCATTTCGAGGAGTCAAATAAAAAATTAAACGCCATCTAACGATAATAAATTATATTTTTTCATAATCCCCTGAATAATATCCGAATATTGGGGATGTTTTGCATAACGCACTAGCTGCTCAGCAAGCGATATTGCGTCAAGCGGCTGATCTTTCTTTCTCATGCTCAATCGCAACAGACGAAAATTAACATAATAGCTATTTGTATTCAAATTATGAATGTAACTTTTAACAGATTCGGTCATATTCAAAAATCGAGCCACTTCAAATGTAGCGCCAACCGGACGATTTTTTGGCACGATACCACAATCTTTATGTGCACAGTGTTGCCCAAAATAATTATTCACTTTACTCGCAAAATGCGAACGACCCCAGGCAGATTCATTAATCGCTTGCGCCGTCACTAATGATGGCGGCACTTCATCGACACGTAATTCTAATAGATGCCAACTATCAGAATGCTGAAAGTTTGGTGATTTAATATTATATTCACGTGCCAACTTTCTTAGCCAAGAGATATCGCGCGCATTTATTTTCTGATGAGCATGATATTTTTTCTCTAAAGTCAGCATGCGCTGCCGCTCTGATATGATCTCTTTATTAACCGTTTTCGCACGCGAAGAAATTTCTGCAATAAATTGTTTAGCGGAGGCATCCATAATGAGCTGCTCCACTCCACAGAAAGATGCTAATAACAAAAATAAAATAAATACGACAAACAAGCGAAAAAAAGATTTTATCTTGATCAAAATAATAAGCCTTTAAAAAAAATAACGGCGTATTGTCAGTGATTTGATGCGAAAACACAATCGATCCGCATGGGTTTTTATGGCTTTTTTTCGAGCACAAGTCGCCATCTGCATAGCACGAATATTAGACAAATTAAAATATCATTTCATAAAATCAAACAGTTAGTGTACTATCATAAAAAAAACTTGTTCAACAAAAATAAAAAGGACTTAATAATGAATCCAACTCTTAAAAAAATACTACTCCGCCTCGGCACTTTTGTTATTGATATACTCATTGCCTTTGCCATTGTTGCCGTACTGGCAATCTTTCATGTTATTACATTACCCACCGCCATCACAGCAGGTGTATTAAAAATCTATTCTCTTGCAACGGGCTCAGCCATTGGCACAAGCATTTTAGGTTATTTCGCTGCAACAAAAACAAGTATGGGAACCTGGCTAAAAGAAACGATTTTAGGAAAATCAGAAAAGCCAGAAACAGCGGCGCCCACAGCAAGCCAAGCACTGCCAACAGCCACTCCAGCCGCTATTGTTGTTAATGTCGGCACACCAGCCAGTCCAGCGGCAGAAAAAGCAGAGATTACGCGGCTAAAAGAAGAAAATGCAAAATTACTGCTTCGCGCAACAGATGCAGAAGAAAAATCATTAACGCTACAAGACGAATTAACCACCACCCAAGCTCAACTGGCAGAAAAAACCGGAGAAATTCAACGCGCAAAACAACGATCTCTGATGGAATGCACACAAGTGTATCGCGACTTTCTTGAAGCACAAATTCATTTTAGAGAAGTCATTCAATCCGTATCAAGATTACAACGCCCCAAAAATACACTATCATCACTCATCGATTGTATCAATCAACCTGCTTCAACGCGCACAAGCACACATGACTTCCCTACTAAATTCCTCATACAACAAGCTGAAGTTTTATTTACAAACCCCGATGGCCAGCGAGTAACGAATGATGCAAAAACTTCTATCTTAATAAGGCAATATGAGACAACAGCAAAGGATATTTTAAGACTTGATGCAGAAATCACAGCATTATCTGATCCACAACCTCGTAATACGATCAGTGGTGAAATGGGACGTAATCTAACATTAAAACAAAAAATAAATGAGTTTTTTATCTCTATTCACGGTTTTCTAGCGGCGCTCATCTGTAACGTTTCTAGCAAGCGAGTACCGACTTTATCGTATTCGGAACAAGCTGCAAATTTACTTGCCTCACTCCCTGAAAGAGAGCTGCCCAAACAACAAGGCTCGCATGTTTTAGTTGCAGGAAGCGCACAGGCAATGTGGGCATCTCCCCTCAAAGGTACTCCACAAAGAAGAAAAAGCCTTGGTGAGGTGAGCGGTCTTCGAGGAACGTCAACATATTTAAGAGCCTAGTTGAGAACCTTTTTTTGCATCGTCATTCCTCCGTCGCTAGCAGTAACGTAGCCTGGGTGGAACGAGCAAAGCGAGTGAAACCCAGGGCTTTCATCCTGGGTTTCGCTTCGCTTCACCCAGGCTACACTTGCTGTCATTCCTCCGTCGCCAGCGGCGACGGAGAAATCTTTTAACTCAAATGAATTTTAGCCACGTTTTCCCTGTCGCACAGCTTTCATCGGTACTGTATTATCCTGTGGTTGTGCTTGACCCTGCATCATCATCGCATGCGCCTGCATTTGATAACTATACATGCGATATCCCTGATATATTGAGAAGAAAAATATAATGAACGAGACAATCACTATGAAATAACCACTCCAGACACAATATCTGACTTCTTGTTTTGCATATTTTTTTGATTTTAATAGCACTAAACAACCCATCGCTAAAGCGATCAATGAAAACAATAACACTATACTAAACATAAATCATTCTCCTGATATAAAAATTACCAATATCCAGAAACTGGATCCTTATATAATGGAATGAATCAAAATGGTTGTCACGCTTTTTTTTCATTAAAAGTCTCTGTATATTAGCTCACTGAACCTAAATAAAAGGAACTCTACATGCCTAAAAACACACAGCACAAAAAAAACGCATTTTACGCCATGGGCGGCGGCGTTACGCCAGTGATCAATTCTACTGCACTCGGAGTTATCGAAGCGGCACGAAAACACGGCATTAAAGTGTATGCAGGAAAAAATGGTATTCAAGGTTTGCTGCTCGAAGAATTTTATGACACCAGCAAAGAAAATGCAGACACGCTACGCAAAGCATTAAAAACAACGCCGGGCGCCGCTTTTGGAACTTGTCGTTACAAGCTCACCGATATTAATCGAGATATAAAAGATTATCAGCGCATCATCGATGTCTGCAAAGCGCATAATATTGGATATATTTTTTACAATGGCGGCAATGATTCTGCCGATACAACACATAAGCTCGCAGAATTCAGTCATAAAATGGGATATCCATTAACCTGCATCGGTGTACCCAAAACAATGGATAACGATTTACCGGTAACCGATAACAGTCCAGGCTATGGTTCGGTTGCAAAATTTCTAGCGACCGCTGCAAAAGAAACCGCACAAGACGCCAGATCTATGGCAACATTCACTGAAGTCTATATTATGGAAACGATGGGACGTCATGCGGGTTGGTTACCTGCCGCCACTGTGCTCGCACGAGAAAACCCGAACGATCCACCGCATTTAATTCTTTGCCCAGAAGTGATATTTAACGAAGCACGTTTTTTAACGCGCGTTGAAGAATGCGTCAAAAAATATGGCTTTTGTCATATTGTCACATCAGAAAGTTTAAAAGATAATCGCGGAAAGTTTATTGCGGACACCGGACAACGCGACGCGTTCGGTCATATTACCAAAGGTTGCATCGCACCTATCTTAGCCAATAAAATTCGAGAGCGATATGGTTATACGTATCACGTCTCGGTTATCGACTACATTCAACATTCATCACGTCACTTGGGCTGCAAAGTCGATTTAGATCAGGCGTACGCCGTTGGCAAAGCCGCCGTTACCATGGCGATGAATGGTAAAAACGATGTATCACCCATTATCATCCGTAAAAAAGGTAAAAAATATGGGTGGACGATTGGTGAAACAAACCTAACAAACATCGCGAATACCGAAAAAAATCTCCCGCGAGAATTTATCACAACGGATGGCATGGACGTCACAAAAGCGTGTGCCGACTATATTCGCCCACTGATTCAAGGCGAGGACTTTCCGCCATTTAAAAATGGACTGCCCTATTATCCCAAGCTCAAGCTTGCCCGAGTACCGAAGAAATTAAAAGACACCTATATACTAAAAGATCAGCGGTCTTAATTGAAACATGCACATTATCACGCGAAATGCAACAGCTCTGAGCTGCAAATGCCTCTGAAAGCCTTGCTGTGACTGGCTCGGCGCAGCTCAGAGCTGCAAGGTAAAAAAATTGGGCTGCACAGAAAGAAGGTTGACTCATTTTGGCACAACACCTAGAATGAGAATCTCTTTAATCGATGATAACAAATCCATGAAACTAGCAATCGTCTGTGGGGGCCCTTCATTAGAACGCGGAATTTCGTTAAATTCTGCGCGTTCGCTCCTAGACCATCTGTATTCAGATCAAATTGAAATCGTTCCGTTTTATTTGGATCACAATTGCAACGCATATAAAATTTCGCGATCGCAACTCTATTCAAACACGCCATCGGACTTCGATTTTAAACTATATCAAACTGCAACCCCGTTAACCGAATCAGAATTTATTCGCGACTTAAAAGAAACGGATCTTGTGTTTCCAGCCATGCATGGCGCATTCGGTGAAGATGGCACATTTCAAACTTTTTTAGAAACAAACAATATTCCGTTCATTGGTTGCGACGCTGCCACATGCCGACGCGTCTTTGATAAATTTACGGCAAATGAGTTAATCAAAAAATTAGGCTTTTTTACATTACCCTCTACCGTATTAACGATCGACGAAAACAATCATCATGACATCATTAAAACATTTTTTGCAAAACACAACATTTCACGCGCCATTATCAAGCCTGCCAAAGGCGGATCCAGTATTGGCGTCTTCTCAGTTGAAACCATTGATGAGGCAGCCGATAAAACAAAATTCATTTTTGACAGCAAAATGGATACGCGCGTCGTGATTGAACCCTTTGCGAAAGGCATTGAATTTACCGTTATTATTTTACATAATCAATTGGGTTTGCCGGTGGCGATTTTGCCAACCGAAATTGAAACAGACTACACCGAACATCAAATTTTTGATTTCCGAAAAAAATATTTGCCCTCGCGCCAAGTCACTTATCACTGTCCACCGCGCTTTAATAATGAAACGATTGAAAAGATTCAGGTTCAAGCCGAGCAATTATTTTCGATATTAGGTTTTCGTGATTTCGCTCGCTTTGACGGCTGGTTATTGTCGAATGGCCATATTTGGTTTTCCGATTTTAATCCGATCAGCGGCATGGAACAAAATAGTTTTCTCTTTCAACAAGCTTCACGCATTGGTCTCACTCATGCCGATGTTTTAAAACATATCGTCCATCGCGCATGTGATCGATATCAGATTCCGTTTCCTCTCCCAGAAAAAACAGCCACATCAAAACGCAAACCGATACATGTTTTATTTGGAGGCAATACGTCCGAACGACAAGTCTCCGTCATGAGCGGCACCAATGTGTGGCTAAAATTACGCGCATCAACACGATACGAACCCACACCATTTTTATTAGATGTCGACGGAAACGTATGGCAAGTGCCGTATCATTTAGCATTGAATCATACCGTCGAAGAAATCACGCAAAGTTGCAAATATGCGCAAACTGAAAAAGAACGTCTAGAAAAACTCGAACAAAAAGTACGATCACGTTTAGCGATCGACGCAAGCAACGCAAATGAATTTTATGAGCCCAAACAATTTACATTAGATGAATTTATTAAATCTTCTCCCTTTGTTTTTATTGGGTTACACGGTGGCATTGGCGAAAACGGTGAACTACAAAAAAAATTAATGCAACAAAACGTTAAATTTAATGGGTCAAACAGCGAAATTTCCGCGCTTTGCATCAACAAAGCCGACACATCAAATGCCATCAAACAACTGAATTTACCTGGCATACAAACCATTCCGCATGTGGTGATGTCCATCGATCAATGCAAATATACTTGGCAAGACTTATGTCAACAACTCGACTCAAAAACCATTATTGCCAAACCGATCTCGGACGGCTGTTCGTCTGGCGTCGTGCATTTGTACGATGAACAAGATTTTCAAACCTATGTGCGCTTAATAAAAAATAAAGTCGCTGCAATTATGCCACACACTTTTAAACATCAACCACAACGCATCGAACTCTCGCCGATACCCACAACAGAAATATTATTTGAAAGATTTATCGAAACCGATATTATTTTCGCCAAAGGAAAACAACTACAACACCAACCAAAAACCGGCTGGTTAGAAACCACCGTTGGCGTCATACAAGAAAATAATAACCTAAAAGCATTCAACCCCAGCATTACGATTGCCGAAGGCGAAGTCTTAAGTGTCGAAGAAAAATTTCAAGGCGGCACCGGCATTAACATCACCCCTCCACCCGAAAATATTATTAAATCCAATATATTAAATTTAATCAAAGAACATATCGAACTGCTCGCCAATAAAATCGGCCTCGAGGGCTATGCACGCATCGATGCCTTCATGCATGTTCAAACCGGTGACTTAATTATTATTGAAATTAATACGCTGCCGGGCTTAACCCCATCAACAGTATTGTATCAACAAGCCCTCGCAGAAAATCCAAAATTATATCCAAGACAATTGTTAGAACAGTTGATTGAAAATAAGAAATATCTCTAAACGCGAGTTTCGGAATCAAGCGCAGCGCAGTCCTCGGAATCACGCCGTAGGCGTGATATCCGAGGATCCAGTAATACATCAAAATATCCGGAATCCAGAAATATATTCCCTGGATCCCGGATATTTTGCCTGCGGCAAAATTCCGGGATGACGGGAAACAAAGTCACGTCATTCCGGAATTCCGCCGCAGCAAATGTAGCTCGTATGGAGCGAAGCGGAATACGGGAATGTTTATTTATCTTAATCGAGTAGGAGGCGAGTCACCTCGCCGTCCTCTCACACCACCGTACGTGCGATGTCGCATACGGCGGTTTAAATTAAA
>MGXQ01000074.1:0-3504 GCA_001801405.1 Gammaproteobacteria bacterium RIFCSPHIGHO2_02_FULL_42_13
CTCGAACCCGCGACCCCCGGCGTGACAGGCCGGTATTCTAACCAGCTGAACTACCACTCCGCATAAAACAACTCATCAGATGATCTAGTGCCGCAATATAACACAATATAAAGTACCCCGCTATATCCATTCTGGTGGGTGCTGAGGGTTTCGAACCCCCGACCCTCGCCGTGTAAAGGCGACGCTCTACCACTGAGCTAAGCACCCGACAAAAAGCCAAAATCCGTTTTTCTATCTTTCTAAATAAAAGTTCCCCGGAAACACGAAAGTGGATCCGGGGAATATTAAGGGTCTGTTATAATAACTTTGTAATGCTTATTTATGATTAACTGAGTCTTTTAGCGCTTTGCCCGCCTTAAATACCACGGCCACACTCGCCGCAATATTAATCACCTCTCCTGTCTGAGGATTGCGACCCGTGCGCGCTTTACGATGAGAAGTTTTGTAAGTGCCGTGACCACCCCAATTCACTTCTCCACCCGCAGCCAATGTATCTCTGACTGCATCGGCAAATGTGTTTAAAGCTCTTTCAGCTGCTGCTTTAGAAATCTTTGCATTATCTGCCACAAGCTCAATTAAATCCGCTTTATTCAATCCTGAATTTTCCATATCATGTCTCCTCGTAAGTAGCTTAAATTTTCAATATCTAACCCAAAACACCTTTGATCACTACAATCCATAGAATCTTTATACCAACAGCGCAAAATGACTGCAAGTGAGTATTCACCTTTTTCCCATATTTTTCACTGGCAGCCTCATTTTGGTAAAAATTAGTGCGTTTTTCGACCAGTTGACTTAACTATATCCCGAGCAGGTCGATGAGACGCTAATACCGGTTTCTCTGCAGAAGAACCCGGTAACGAAATCGGCATCTTTTCCAACGCAATTTCAAAAATCTGATCAATCCAACGAACCGGATGAATTTTCAAATCAGCTTTAACATTATCCGGCATCTCTTTCAAATCTTTGATGTTTTCCTCTGGAATAATGACATCAGTAATTCCCCCTCGTCGTGCGGCCAGCAATTTTTCTTTTAACCCTCCGATGGGCAAAACTTCTCCACGCAATGTGATTTCCCCCGTCATTGCTACATGTGCATGAACAGGAATGCCGGTTAATACGGATACAATGGCAAGACAAACTCCCGCTCCTGCACTCGGGCCATCTTTTGGAATAGCTCCTTCGGGTAAATGAATGTGCAAATCATGTTTATCAAAATATTTTAACGAAATCCCTAATTGGCTGGCTCGTGTACGCACCACGGTGACCGCTGCATGAATGGATTCTTTCATCACCTCGCCCAATTGTCCCGTCGTTTGTATTTTGCCTTTACCCCCCACTGCGGCAACTTCAATGGTCAACAACTCGCCGCCTAGCTCTGTCCAAGCCAATCCGGTCACTTGCCCGATTTGATTCTCTGTTTCAGCTTTGCCAAAACGATAACGAGGCACGCCTAGATAATCTTCTAAATCATCTGGCAAAATGGTTATCTTCTTTAACTGACTATCAACCAGTTTGCGTACGACTTTGCGACAAATTTTTGAAATAGCTCTTTCTAAACTACGCACGCCGGCTTCTCGCGTATAATAACGAAGAATATTGATAACCACATTTGATGGTATGATTAATTCGGATTTTTTTAATCCATTTTCTTTCAGTTGTTTTGGTATTAAATGTTCTTCGGCAATATGTAATTTTTCATCTTCGGTATAACCCGATAATTTAATAACTTCCATACGATCGCGCAACGCTGGTAAAATATCCAATGTATTCGCTGTCGTCACAAACATCACATCCGATAGATCATAATCCACTTCTAAATAATGATCGCTAAACGTATTATTTTGTTCCGGATCCAACACCTCCAGCAAGGCTGCCGATGGATCACCACGAAAATCTGCGCTCATTTTGTCGATTTCATCCAACAAAAATAGCGGATTTCGAACCTCGGCTTTTATCAATTTTTGAATAATCTTACCTGGCAAAGAGCCAATATACGTACGCCGATGTCCACGAATTTCGGCTTCATCACGCACGCCACCCAAAGACATTCGCACAAAGGTACGTCCTGTTGCATTAGCAATGGATTTACCCAAAGAGGTTTTACCAACACCGGGCGGCCCCACTAAACATAAAATGGGTCCTTTCATTTTTTTAACGCGATTTTGTACGGCCAAATATTCTAAGATATGCTCTTTGACCTTTTCTAATCCGTAATGCTCCGCATTTAATGTTTTTTCAGCCGCTTTTAAATCTCGATTAACTTTAGAACATTTTTCCCAAGGAAGCAGAAGTAAATAATCTAAATAATTTCGCGACACCGTTGCCTCTGCTGACATCGCCGGCATTAACTTCAAGCGATTTAATTCAGTTTCTGCCTTCTTCTTTGCCTCAGCAGACATGCCAGACTTTTCGATGCGTTCTTTCAGTCCATCTATCTCATTCGGAACATTGCCAATGTCCTCCATTTCTTTTTGAATCGCACGCATTTTTTCCGTTAAATAATATTCTTCCTGGCTTTTTTTGACTTGGTCTTTGACGCGTGAGTTAATGCGTTTTTCTAACTGCAAAATATTAATCTCATGCTCTAAATGCGATACTAACCGCTGAAAGCGCTCAAGCAAATTGCAGGATTCCAATAATAGTTGCTTATCATGTAATTTTAAACTCAAGTGTGCCGCAATCGTATCCGACAATCGATTTTCATCCGTAATGCTGGACAACAAGGTAATAATTTCAGTCGGGATTTTTGCATTTAATTTTACGTATTCCTCAAACAACGAAATGGCCGAACGAACAAATACTTCTAATTTTAGATAATCTGCTTTTTCAATTTTTAATAGTTCAAAATCCGTTAACAGACATTTATCGGAATCGATGAACTTCTTAAGTTGTACGCGATCCTCGCCTTCCACTAATATCTTGACAGTACCATCCGGCAACTTTAATAATTGCAATAACGATGCTAGCGTACCGATTTGATAGAGATCTTCTTCTTTCGGTTCATCCAATGAGGGATTTTGTTGCGCAACTAAAACAATGGATCGATCATCCTTCATGGCCAATTCAAGGGCACGGATAGATTTGGGTCGGCCAATAAACAAAGGAATAACCATCCCAGGAAAAACCACTACGTCGCGCAAGGGTAATACAGGCACTTCCGAAGAACGGGCTTTACCGTTTGATGCTTTTGCTGGTCGGGCAGAAATCATAACAGATTCTCCATAAAATTAATTTTACATTCACTTGCTAACCTCGCACGAAATCCAATAAAATATGATTATATCATATCATTGGAGAGTCGGGAAAAGCAAAGATGGCGGATGGCTATTCGCGATACTTCGGGCTTATTATAGATTTACTCATCAGACGCAGCGGCCGAAGTGGTTGATTTTCCGTCATATATAAACAAAGGCTGCGAGTTCCCCTTTACAAATCCTTCATCAACCACCACTTTTGCAACCCCTTCGAAAGACGGTAAATCATACATAATATCTAGCAATA
>MGXQ01000074.1:3534-4886 GCA_001801405.1 Gammaproteobacteria bacterium RIFCSPHIGHO2_02_FULL_42_13
TCTCAAACAGTTTTTGGTATTGCTTCGCCAACGCATTTTTAGGTTCCGTTAAAATCTGAACGAGCGCGTCCGTATCTAAATCATGTAAAACAGCGACGAAGGGCAATCGACCCACAAATTCTGGAATTAATCCATACTTGATTAAATCATCTGGCTCCACCTCTCGCAAAATCTCGCCTGTTTTTTTCGTTTCATCTTTACTGTGAATATCGGCGCCAAAACCAATGCCTGATTTTTGCGATCGATTTAAAATAATTTTATCGAGCCCATCAAATGCACCACCACAAATAAATAAAATATGTGATGTATCCACTTGTAAAAATTCTTGCTGCGGGTGCTTGCGACCACCTTGCGGCGGAATTAATGCAACCGTCCCTTCCACTAATTTTAATAACGCTTGTTGTACGCCCTCTCCCGATACATCACGCGTAATAGAAAGATTTTCAGATTTACGTGATATTTTATCGACTTCGTCAATATAAACGATGCCTTTTGCTGCCTGCTTTACATCATAATCACAATGTTGCAATAACTTTTGAATGACATTCTCAACATCTTCACCCACATAACCGGCTTCGGTCAAGGTCGTCGCATCCGCAATTGCAAAAGGTACCTTCAGCACGCGCGCTAACGTCTGTGCCAATAAGGTTTTGCCACTGCCGGTAGGACCAATTAACAAAATATTACTTTTGCCAATCTCTACGTCCGAATCATCCGATTCATGCACGATTAAACGTTTGTAGTGATTATAAACTGCTACCGATAATGCTTTTTTTGCATAATCTTGCCCAATCACATATTCATTTAACTTTTCCAAAATTTCTTTGGGCTTCGGTAATTTAAACTCGGTCTTTTTATCCTCGGGCGCATCTTTCAATTCTTCGGCTAAAATATCATTGCACAAATCGACACATTCATTACAAACATAAACTGACGGGCCGGCAATCAGTTTTTTAACTTCATGCTGGCTTTTAGCACAAAACGAACAATACAACGCTTTTTCGCCTTTTGGTTTGTCTTTATCACTGCCCATGAACACTATCCTCTCGAAATGAATACGATCAATGTGCCTCTCAATAAGAAAGAGGCACCTACTAAAACTACGCTTTAACTTTTTCTTTTGCCTCGCTTTTTAATGCTGCGCGATTCCCAAGGACTTTATCAACCAACCCATATTTCATCGCTTCTTCAGCACTCATAAAATTATCACGATCAGTATCTTTGCGAATAATTTCCATCGACTGCCCAGTATGTTTCGCCAAAATATGATTCAACCGATCACGAATTGCTAAAATTTCTTTTGTGTGAATTTCAATGTCGCTCGCCTGCCCTTCAAAACCACCCAATGGCTG
>MGXQ01000074.1:4905-6856 GCA_001801405.1 Gammaproteobacteria bacterium RIFCSPHIGHO2_02_FULL_42_13
ATAGCTAAACCAGCGGTCACCGACCCGCCTGGTGAATTTATATACAGCGAAATATCTTTATCCGGGTTTTCTGATTCTAAAAACAATAACTGAGCCACAATTAAATTGGCCATCTGGTCTTCAACCTGCCCAACCAAAAAAATAACGCGTTCTTTTAATAACCGAGAATAAATATCATATGAACGTTCGCCGCGTGAGGTTTGTTCAATCACCATGGGTACTAACATATTGTCCGTTATTGTGCTCATTTTGCTATTCCTTTAATTTAGTTGCCACTTTGTGAAGCATATTGCATCCTCATGACATCTTCATAACTCAAGTGCTTCTCTTTTACTTTAGCAGATTCAAGCAACATATCAACTGCCTGATCTTCCAATACGAACAGCTCAACTTGTGCTAACCGTTCCGGGGTGCCATAAAATGCACGCACCACTTCATCAGGATGATCTTGATGCCGTGCCCAGGTTTCAATGGTCTCTCTAACGCGCGCAGGATCCGATTTCAAATTTAATCGTACAACATATTCTTGAATGATCAAGACCGACGAGACATGCCGAATCGCTGATTCGCGAAATTTTTCACGATCGATTTCAGGCACCTCTTTAGCGCCACCTCGTTTTGCTTGATCCTGAGTATGCCACACCATCGCATCAATTTCACTTTCGATCAATGCTTTAGGTATATCGAATTTATGGAGTTTACACAGCTGCTCAATGACCACTTTTTTATTGATGTTATGCAATGCATTTTTCAATTCTTTTTCCATCGTCGCACGTAATTCTAATTTAAACCTGTCTAAGCCACCTTCTTGGATATTAAACAATTTAAAAAATTCATCGTTTAACTCGGGTAATTTAGGCTCAAACACTTCGTTCACTTTAATTTTAAACGTCGTATTTTTTCCGGCTAAATCTTTTTGCTGATGTTCTTTTGGAAAAGTTACTGAAATTTCTTTTTCGTCACCGGCTTTAACACCGACCAGCCCTTCTTCAAAACCTGCAATCATTGACTTGGATCCCAAGACTACCGAAAATTTTTCAACTTTGCCGCCCAGAAAAGGTTGCCCATCTAAAAAGCCTTCAAAGTCGACAACCATGCGATCACCATTTTTAGCCGCACGATTCACTAGTTCCCACTCCATGCGTTGTTTGCGCAAATTCTCAATCATTTTATCCAAATCACTATCGCTCACGTCTGAACTCGTCTTCTCAAATTTAGTCTTAGCAAAATTAACAAGTTTGATTTCAGGATAAACCTCGAAGATTGCATCGTATTCTAAAGGTTCTTTGTCTTTGAATTTTTTGATCTCAAATTTTGGGTAACCCGCGAGTTTTAAGTTTTCCTGCTGTATCGCTTCCGTCAATGTCGCCTGCAATAAATCATTGAGTACTTCTTGTCGAATACTTTTTCCATATTGCCATTCAACTACTTTCAAAGGCACCTTGCCGGGTCTAAAGCCATGCAATTTGGCCGTTTGGGCTATCTTTTTTAATTGCTTCTGAAAGCCTTCTTGAAAACGTTCAGGCGGCACGGAGATGGTCAAACAACGCTCTAATTTTCCATTATTCTTCACAGACACTTGCATAAAATTACCTTCTTAATTTTTAAGAATGATGGTGCGAAAGGAGAGACTCGAACTCTCACGGGGGTTGCCCACTGAGTTCTAAGCCCAGCGCGTCTACCAGTTCCGCCACTTTCGCACATAAAGTTTTATTGAGAATACATCAATAACTCATTGATTAACAATCAATTTTATTTAGGGAGGCATTCTGAACAACAAATCTTGCTGAATTATAGTCTTTTAAGGGGAAAATTCAATATGCAGAAATTCCCGCCACATTAAGATTTGTAGTGCCCGGGAGAAGGATGCTTGAAAATTGTGCGTGTTATAAGCAATCTGCATAAATTGACTATGCCTCAAGCAAAAGTAATTCCTCCTTTTTTTATTGGA
>MGXQ01000075.1 GCA_001801405.1 Gammaproteobacteria bacterium RIFCSPHIGHO2_02_FULL_42_13
TTATAGCTTTATTCTCGTTCTCGCTACGCAATCGCGTGAAATATCCGGGTTAAGCCGCCGCGCAGCTCAGAGCACTTGACAAGGAAAATGCTTACAAAATTTTAATCCTCGCAGCTCTGAGCTGGGGAAATGCAGTCGTAGCAAGGTCTCCATCACCCCCTCTCTCTACAGCTCTGAGCTGCAAAATACTTTACTTCCCTACACAAAAACTCGAAAAAATTAAACCTAGCAAATCATCTGAGGTAAATGCACCGGTGATTTCGGATAAGGCGTTTTGAGCTAAATGTAAATTCTCTGCCAACAACTCTATAGATTTGAAATCATCCTGCGCAGTTACTAAAAATTGATGCGCTTTATCTAACGCTTCTAAATGACGACGGCGGGCGATAAAGGCGCTTTCGCTGGTCGCATTAAAACCCATGATTTCTTTTAGATGGTTTTTTAACAGCTCTATACCAAATTGTTGCTTGGCGGATATATAAATGATTGTTTGGTTCAATTCTCTGGATCCCGGATATTTGCTTCGCAAATTCCGGGATGACGAGGAGGGAGAGAGCAAATTCCGGGATGACGAGGAGGGAGAGAGCAAATTCCGGGATGACGAGGAGGGAGAGAGCAAATTCCGGGATGATACGCGAGGTAGTTCATTCGTTAAATCAATTTTATTCCGAATAATCGTCCCCGACTCCGGCATTTCATCATCCGAATCGACCATAAATAAAACACAATCCGCTTTTTCCATCTCTTCGCGTGCGCGGCGCACACCTTCTTGTTCAATCACATCCTCGCTATCACGCAGCCCTGCAGTATCAATAATATGTAAAGGCATGCCGTCAAGTTGAATATATTCGCGCAACACATCTCGCGTTGTACCTGGAATATCAGTCACAATCGCGGAATCGCGCCCGCTTAATGCATTTAATAAGGTTGATTTGCCAACATTGGGCTTTCCGGCAATCACCACCGTCATGCCTTCGCGCAACAAAACACCTTGCCGAGCACTGACTTGTACGCGAGCTAATTGGTTTAAAATAGCATTTAATTTTTCAGATACTTTTCCATCACCTAATAAATCAAGATCTTCCTCGGTAAAATCAATCGACGCTTCGACATATTTACGTAATTCTGTAATTTGTTCAACTAATTCATGAATGCGTTTTGAAAACTCTCCTTGCAATGATCGAATCGCCGACTTTGCCGCTTGTTGTGATGAAGCATCAATTAAATCCGCAATGCTTTCGGCTTGTGCTAAATCAATCTTACCGTTTAAAAATGCGCGCTTAGAAAATTCTCCGGGCTCTGCAAGTCGTGCTCCATTTTTTACGACCGCCTGCAGCAAACGATCTAAAACAACTGGCCCACCGTGCGCATGCAATTCCAACGTATCTTCGCCGGTAAACGAATGAGGATTTTTAAAAAACAACGCAATGCCTTGGTCAATGACCTCGTCGTCATCATAAAAACAACCAATATGCGCAATTTTTGATTCAGGCAATGTTTTTAGAATAGATTTTGAAATACTCTCGGCCGAAGAACCCGATACGCGAATAATGCCGATACCACCTCGACCGGGCGGCGTTGCAATCGCGGTAATCGTATCCTTCATCATTTTTTCTTTTTCCACTCTCGCTTTTTTCTACGCGGATAATGTCCGTGTTCACAGCGATAGGTCACCACCCATTGTTGCATGATTGATAATAAATTATTCGTAAACCAATACAGCACCAAGCCTGCTGGGAAGTTTACAAAAATTATCGTCATCAACACGGGTAAGAACAACATTAATTTGGCTTGCGCTGCATCGGGCGGCGCAGGACTGAGCTTTTGCTGCGCAAACATCGTGAGCCCCATCAAGATTGGCAAAATATAATAAGGGTCTTTGACGGCCAAATCTGTAATCCAAAATATAAATGGCGCCTGGCGCAACTCAACGCTTTGCAGCAACACGTAATATAGTGCAAAGAATACGGGAATCTGAATCAAGATCGGCAAACAGCCTCCCAAAGGATTCACTTTTTCGCTTTTATATAATCCCATCACCGCTTTTGACATGCCTTCCTTGTCATCTTTATAACGTTCTTTGAGTTGTTGCATTTTCGGCTGAAGCGTTCGCATTCTCGCCATCGAGACATAACTGGTTTCAGATAACTTATAAAAAACCAATTTGATCAATAACGTGATAATAACGATCGACCAACCCCAGTTGCCGACAAAGTGATTAATAAAGGCCAATGCTTTAAACAATAGAATCGATATAAACCACATCCAACCATAATCAATGGTATGCGATAATAATGGCGCGGCTGCATCTAATTGTTTTGCCAGTTTTGGTCCAACAAAAAGTTTGGATGCTAATTGCACGGTTTTACTCGGATCAATCGTCATTTGATGGCCAATCATGCCAACCGTATACATGCTATCTGCAGTCACTTGGCTATAAAAATGATATATTCCTTCTTTACTTGGCACCCAAGCGCTTAAAAAATAATGCTGTGGGGTCGCGATCCATCCACCGCTCACATTACTGTTGAGTGGCTCTTCTTGTAATTTCGAGGACTTAAATTGTTCGTATTTATTTTCGGGAGTATAAATGGCTACGCCTTCAAATGAATGCAGGCCGCGCGTCAAAAATCCGTTGGCTGTGGTTTGCTCATCCACGTCATGCACGATTTGCATGTAGTAATTACCGACCCATGATTTTCCGGAATTATTCTTAATATTGTATGTCACATCAATGGCATAAGTTTTCGGATAGAACACATAGTTTTTTTCAACGGACATGCCATCTTGAGTGCCTGATAAATTAACAACAAGCTTTGTGTCGCCTGGCTTTAATGAAAAACTTGTCTGACTTGACTTATATTGTGCTAAATGTTGGTTGTCGGTAACAATGCTTGACTTGGTTAACCCGCTCTGGACAACATATAAATTATTCGGCTCATCATTTAACAATAAATATGGCTTATCGCTGTTTAATGTGATGGGATATTTTAATAATGAAGCTTGAACAATATTGCCACCTAATGTATCGATTTTAATATCCAAAACATCGGTTTGAATATCAATGACTCTGTTTTTCGGAATAGACTGAAATGTTTGATTCGTTAGCTGCACGACTTGATTGACATTGTGCGTCACTGTTGTCGAAACCGCGCCGTTTTGTTGTTGCTGAACTGCTGTTTGCGCTGACACGGAGGGATGCTCTGCTTGCCATGCATTAAACAGCATAAAGCTAATTGCGACAATAGCCGCATAAAGCACATAACGTATATATTTAATCATTTAACTCTTTTTCCTTCTGGTACCGGATCAAATCCTCCGGCGTTTAATGGGTGACATCGTAGCAAACGCCACACGGTCAATAAACACCCTATAAATACTCCGCGTTTTCGCAACGCCTCTTCAGCATAATGTGAACAGCTGGGATAAAAACGACAACGTTGCCCCAAGAACGGGCTAATAAGAAAACGGTAGAGTTTTAATATTCCAATTAAAATAATTTGAATTGTTGCTTTAATCGATCCCATTGCTTATCAAGCTCTAATCTTAAATCAGAATTAGTGACATTATTCGCACCGCTGCGAGTAACAACAACAATATCCAAACCATCCAATTGATGTTGTTGATGCCGGAAACTTTCTCGAATCACTCGTTTTATACGATTTCGATCAACCGCCAACTTTCCACCCGTTTTTTTGCTCACAATCAATCCAAGTCTTGCATTCTTAAGTTGATTACGAGAAACAACCAGCATTAAAGAACGATCGAAGATTTTTTTCCCTTTTGAAAATACAGCCTCAAATTCCTTTGCGCAAAGCAAACGATAATTTTTTGAATATTGCAAACTCGCTGATTTCAAATGACCCTCGCTTGATTGAACTCGAGTCAGATTAAGCGCTCAGTCGTTTGCGGCCTTTTGCTCGTCTTCTTTTGATGACTTCTTGGCCGTCTTTAGTCTGCATACGAGCTCTAAACCCAAATTTTCGCTGTCGGCTTAATTTGCTGGGTTGATAGGTTCTTTTTGTCGCCATAGTTCACCTGTTATCTATATCTATGTAAAGGCGCCCATTCTATGTAGATATGAGAGATTTGTCAAAAAAATCGCCTTTTCAACCCGCTGGCAGCTCTGAGCTGAGCAAATGTAGTCATAGCAATGGTTTAATGGCGAAATATTAAAAAGCGTAAGTTTTTCTTCTTATATAAATTATTATTTAAATAATTTCTTAATATTTATAAGCAAGAGCAAGATCTGTGGATAATCCATAAAAGATTATATTTTATAATAAGTTAAGTCGCTATCAAAGCATGTGCTTATGAAATGTATTAGCTGTCTGTAACCTGTGGACTAAAATGAGATTGTCTGAGATATAAGTTATTGATAGAGTTATCCACAGAGTTTTTAGTTTTAATTTGTTTTATTATTCGTCAGTAACAATGTTTTTTATAATTGTTTTTGTTATCTGTGGATAAGTTTGAAAATTAGGAATAGACTTCTCAACAGATTTTAGTCCGTAAGGTTCTGTGTTGTGGATACATTAGCGGTTTTAGAAACACCTATTTCAAAAGATCAAGATATCAACCAAGATAATATTTGGTTTTTTTGTCTAGATTATTTGCAATCTGAATATTCAGCGCAGGATTGTAATACGTGGCTTCGGCCGTTGCAGGCAGAATTTTATCGCAACACATTGTTTTTACTCGCTCCAAATGATTTTGTCGTCGATCATGTCAAGGAAAATTTTTTAAATCGCATTCGAGAATTGGTTAATCAGGTTTTTAAGCTAGATGTTCCTGTTAATGTTGTGATCGAAGTAGGATCAAGAAAACAACAAACACCATTAAACGATCAAAATATTGGCTTAAAAAACGATTCTGTGGATAATTATGTGAATAAAAATCCACAATTACAACAAACAGTGACTAATCTTAATCCGACTTTCACCTTTGAAACATATGTAAAAGGAAAATCAAATGAATTTGCCTTTGCGGCTGGTTACCAAGTGGCGCGACAACCAGGCGGAGCCTATAATCCATTGCTGATTTATGGTGGTGTTGGTTTAGGTAAGACACATTTAATGCAGGCGGTTGGAAACGGCATATTAGAGCGCGACCCAAACGCGAGAGTTCAGTATTTGCACTCCGAACGATTTGTTGCAAATATGGTCAAAGCACTTCAAACCAATACAATAGAACAATTTAAACAATACTATCGATCAGTGGATGCATTGTTGATCGATGATATTCAATTTTTTGCGGGCAAGGATCGTTCACAGGAAGAATTTTTTCATACGTTTAATGCGTTGCTCGAAGAAAAACGTCAAATCATTATGACTTGCGATAGATACCCAAAAGAATTGCGCGGTTTAAAAGAGAGGTTACAGTCTCGTTTTGGTTGGGGATTGACCGTTGCGATTGAACCACCAGAGCTAGAAACGCGAGTTGCTATTTTAATGAACAAATCTGCGAAAATTGGTGTGAATTTTTCTTATGAAGTGGCCTTTTTTATTGCAAAACGTATTCGTTCAAATGTGCGTGAGTTAGAAGGAGCCTTAAAACGAGTCATTGCGAATGCAGAATTTACCGGTCGAGAAATTACCGTCGATTTTGTTAAGGAAGCGTTGAAGGATTTGATTACGCTGCAAGACAAATTAGTGACGATCGAAAATATTCAAAAAACGGTAGCAGAGTATTATAAGATCAAAGTGTCTGAATTATTATCAAAGCGTCGAACTCGTTCATTAGCGCGACCGCGGCAAATGGCAATGGCATTAGCGAAAGAGCTAACGACGCACAGCTTACCTGAAATTGGCG
The DNA here is from genome assembly GCA_001801405.1 of Gammaproteobacteria bacterium RIFCSPHIGHO2_02_FULL_42_13. GTDB lineage: Bacteria > Pseudomonadota > Gammaproteobacteria > UBA12402 > UBA12402 > O2-02-FULL-42-9. Next base: position 5,812 of record MGXQ01000075.1, read on the forward strand.
AGGCATTTGGCGGTAAAGATCATACTACTGTGCTGCACGCGTGTAGAAAAATAAAAGAATTAGTCGATAGCACGACAGATATGCAAGAAGATTATTCAAATTTGATGCGAATCTTGACGACGTAACAATCTGTTTAAATATGCACTCTTTCTGGTGTAGACTAATATTAATTTCTAATTAAATTATGGAGCTAATCATGGCCGCTACAACCGATTTTTGTGAAGAAACGATCGAATCCGCACAAAAAACAAACAAAACAGTCATGTCATTTAGTCTTTCGCGAGATGCGTTATTAAAACCATTGCAATTAGTTGCTGGTGCTGTGGAACGTCGACAAACGATGGCAATTTTGTCGAATATTTTTTTAAGTGTTAGGGGTAATAAATTATCGTTAACGGCAACTGATCTTGAATTAGAATTATCTAGCCATGTTGAATTAGAGGGTGCGAGTGAAGAGGGTAATATTACCGTTTCCGCTAGAAAATTTCTCGATATTTGCCGTACATTACCGGCGGATGCAATAATAAAATTAGAAATGAAGAACGATCGCGCTATTTTATCGACACAAAAAAGTAAATTCACATTATCCACATTGCCTGCAGAGGAATTTCCAAAAGTTGAAGAAGGAAAGGGACAGGTTACTTTCTCCGTTTCGCAAAAAACGCTCAAAAATGTTTTGGCGAGCACTCATTTTTCGATAGCGCAGCAGGATATGCGTTATTATTTAAACGGAATGTTGTTTGAGTTACGCGAAGATGAGTTACGGTTGATTGCAACCGACGGGCATCGTTTATCGCTGGGATCTATTGATAGATTAAAACTTAAAAAAGGAAACAACGCGCAAGTGATCGTGCCGCGCAAAGGAATCGTAGAATTGATGCGTCTTTTAAATGATAACGATGACATGATTGAGTTTGTGATTGGGGCAAATCATATTTATGCGACGACGACAGAATTTAAATTTATTTCTAAGCTAATTGAAGGAAAGTTCCCCGATTATGCGCGCGTTATTCCAAAAAAAGGCGATAAGGTGGTTGAAATAGAACGCGAAATCTTGAAGCAAGCATTTACTCGTGTTGCTATTTTGTCGAATGAAAAATATCGAGGCATTCGATTATTTTTATCCGAAAATATATTGAGAATTTCAGCCAATAATCCTGAGCAAGAAGAAGCAGAGGAAGATTTGGCGATCGAATATAATGGTGGTGAGCTTGAAATTGGATTTAATGTAAATTATTTGATCGATGTATGCCAAGCAATCCAGTCTTCGACTATCAAATTGGTATTTGCTGATTCCAATAGCAGTTTATTAGTGGAAGAAGATCAAGAATTAGGTAGTTTCACCTATGTTGTGATGCCGATGAGATTATAAAACATTATATAAATCAAAGAGTTACGCATGATTCTCTCTTCTTTGAACATTCATTGTTTTAGAAATATCATGCATGCCGAGATAAATCCTTCTGATCGATTTAATCTTTTTGTTGGCGGCAATGGCAGCGGCAAAACAAGTTTGCTAGAAGCCATTCACCATTTAAGCGTTGCTCGATCCTTTAAAACTCGATTTTGTAAACATGTGATTCAACATGGTGCAAAAGAATTTACTTTATTTGGCAAAATGGGCGATTTGTCTGTTGGGATTATGCGTGCGCGAAATGGAAAGTCGCGTATACGAATTGGAGAAAAAGATGTTCAATCTATTGCGGAATTAGCTGAGCAGTTTCCGTTACAGGTTATTAACCCAGACACCTATCAATTAATTACCGCTGGACCAAAAATGCGACGAAAATTTGTCGATTGGGGAGTGTTCCACGTGGAACATGAATTTGTAACGTTTTGGAAACAACTTTATCGAGTTTTGCGGCATCGTAATGCTATTTTAAAAGAAAAAGTGGATTTTGATTCCATAAAACAGCACCTAGAACCATGGGATGCAGATTTTATCAGACTTTCAGAGCGTCTTACGTGCTTTAGAGAGGCATATGTTGAGGAATTGCGGCCGATTTTTATGGACTTAATGCAAAGATTATTAGATATAGTGGGCGTTCGCATTGAGTTTCGTTCAGGCTGGTCAGATGAACGCTCATTAGAATCGTTACTAACGTCGTCATTGCAACGAGATATTATGCTCGGACATACACAATTTGGTCCGCATCGTGCAGATCTGTTGTTATATGTTGGCGATCATCTTGCGCAAGATGTTTTGTCTCGAGGGCAGCTAAAATTACTGGTTTGTGCAATGCAATTAGCCCAAGCATTGTTATTAGAGAAGAAAACCAGCAAGAAATGCGTGTTTTTGGTGGATGACCTCCCATCCGAGCTAGATACAGAGCACAGAAGGGCGTTATGTGGGGTTTTGATCGAGCTGGAAACGCAAATTTTTATGACTTGTATCGAGCAGAATGCCTTTGTTGATTTGATAAAACTGCCATCTACCAAGGTTTTCAAGGTGGATTCTGGGAATATTACGCCGTTTGAACGGAACACCTCTTAAAACGCGAGTTCCGGATAAGCGTTTGGCTGCAAATGCGCCATTTTTTGGCCATATTTCGTTATTCATCGCAAAATAAGCTCAATGTAGAATAACTACATCTTCGCTTATTTTGCGATAAATGCCTCATCTGGCCAAATCTGGCGCATTTTCGCCCGAAACTTAAACTTTATATTGAAAATCTTAGTTTTGACAAAGCTTATCCGGAACTCGCGTTTAAAAATTAGTCGAAATTTATATTTAGATATTTGTTCCACGTGGAACATTAAACGCGAATATTTCCCCGCCGCAAGCAAGTGTAGCCTGGGTGAAGCGAAGCGAAACCCAGGATGAATGGGTCCTGGGTTTCACTCGCTTTGCTCGTTCCACCCAGGCTACGTTACTATTTAAATTTGTTCCACGTGGAACATTCAATGCGAATATTTCCCCGCCTAAAGAGGACGTGATATTTTATTGATCACTAAATGATCTAGCGATTATCAGGAAGCTGCTATTCTACATAGGACATCTGCCGCGGTTGCCACCTCTTTTTTTTCGTCTGATGAACAGGTAGGCGCACGAGCTTCTATTCGTAAATCGCTAGAAACATGGAAAGAAGGGTACTTGGCTGTTGTGCGTGAGCGTGATGTTTTTCCGTCTTCTTCTTCTCTTTCTCTTTTTCTTCCGTGGTGGATACTCAGACGCATGCGAGTAGACAGAGGATTTTTTAGTATCTTTTGTTTTTCATTTAACACTGCAGTATGGTCATTAATTTTTTCAATCAACCGTTGACAATAGATTGCTTGCTCATCTGAAAATTGTCCTATAAATAAACAGATTGCTCCATACGTTAAATGGTTTTCCGCGTTTTGAACACAAAACTCATGTGCATCATCAGCGATTTTCTCAATATCAGGATATTTAATCCTTGATTGACTTAATAAAGCCTCTGTTTTTAACCTTGCGGCGTGAAGCTTTGCGATAGCGACTTCAAGCGCTATAAATATTGGATTATTTAATACTGCTTTAATTCTTTGTGGATATTGTTCATGCATTTTATAGGTTTCTGATGCAAGATATTCCGAAGCAAGTCGCTTTTTTTCAGGATTTTCTTCGCTCTTAGCTTGTGTAGCATAGTCATGAAGCCCAATGACTTTGGCCATCTCAACAAAATAACGGGTTGCAAAAAAATGTTCGAATAAAATAGCAGCCTTTGTTTTTTCTGATCGTGAGAATAGTGGATTTGTAAGATATCCACGTGGCAGCCCCGCTTTAATGCCATGATGACTTGCTTCTATCGCTAATTCACACATCGCATAATCATCATCTAACAAGACAAATCGAACATCTTCTGGCGATTTTCCGGCCTCTGTATATAACACTTTTGCCGTTGTGGTTTTTCGTCTATCAGGATATTCTATGATAGGGCCATCATCGGAAATGACTTTATGTGCAATTGGAGGAATATCAGCGGAGGATAATAATCGATATGCTGCTTTATGTGTTGGTGAATTAATAATTGGTTGGTTAGCATAAAGAATTTTAGACGACAATAATGGATTAATCCCATAGCCTTTAAGAATATCGTCGAGGATGGAGCGATCATAATTGCCATGCGTAATAACACAGATGCTGTCGCAATGCTCAAGAGCCCAGCCCATAAGCAGGCGCATCTGTTCTTTATGAAGCAGTTTGACTGGAAATTCGCTCCCGTATAAAAAGTCATACGATGGATGTGGATTATGTGCATGCACATGATCAACGTGAATCAATGTATCATCTAGGTCAAAAATAGGCACAATACGTCGTGGCATGGATAGATTCTTTTATTATTGTTATTATTGCGTGCGATTGTACGTGGGTGGTTAAAAAAAGACAAGAAAAAATTCAAAAAGAAGACTCTCACGGAATTATGTAAAGAAAATCGTTATTTTTCAATATATTATGCGCAACCCATTTCTATTCAGTTTTTGATAAAGCGAGCAATATCGGTTAGAATGAAAGCATTAGAAGTGATTATTACACGGATAGTTACGGTATAAAAAAGAGGCAGACACAGTGAGCGAAAACGAAGTATATGACTCGTCCCGAATTAAGGTTCTAAAAGGTCTCGATGCTGTGCGCAAGCGTCCTGGCATGTATATCGGCGATACCGATGATGGAACCGGTCTTCATCACATGGTTTTTGAGGTTGTGGATAACTCGATCGACGAAGCGTTGGCGGGGTATTGTTCCCATATCGAAGTCATTGTGCATACGGATAAATCTGTTACGGTAAAAGATGATGGGCGCGGCATTCCTGTTGATATTCATAAAGAAGAAGGGCTTTCAGCTGCCGAAGTGATTATGACTATTTTGCATGCCGGTGGTAAATTTGATAATGACTCCTATAAAGTTTCTGGCGGGTTGCACGGTGTGGGCGTATCGGTGGTGAATGCGTTATCTGAAGAATTGCGTTTAATCATACGGCGCGGAGGGAAAATGTATGAACAGATGTATCACATGGGAAATCCCGATGCGCCTCTTAAAGAAATAGGGAATTCAGACCGTACTGGCACCGCTATTCGGTTTAAACCCAGCACAGAAACTTTTTCAAATACGGAATTTAAGTATGATATTTTAGCGAAACGATTGCGCGAATTATCTTTTTTAAATTCGGGCGTAAAAATTCGGTTGACTGATGAGCGCAGTGGGAAAGAAGATTTATTTGAATATGAAGGCGGCATTCGCTCTTTTGTTGCGCATCTTAATAAAAGCAAAACCTGCATTGGCGAGCAGATTTTTTATTTTGTTGAAACGCGAGACATGATTACGGTTGAAGTCGCGTTGCAATGGAATGATACCTATCAAGAAAATGTATTTTGTTATACTAATAATATTCCACAGCGCGATGGTGGCACGCATTTAGTTGGCTTTCGTAGTGCGCTGACGCGAACGCTTAATAATTATATCGAACAAGAAGGGCTTGCAAAAAAATTCAAGATTACTCCGACGGGTGATGATGCGCGCGAAGGGTTAACGGCTGTACTGTCAGTTAAGATGCCTGATCCAAAATTTTCCTCTCAAACCAAAGAAAAACTGGTGTCTTCAGAAGTTAAGCCAGTCGTCGAATCCGTGTTCGCCGAAAAATTACGTGAATTTTTATTAGAACATCCAAAAGATGCGAAGGTCATCGTATCAAAAATCGTTGATGCCGCGCGTGCGCGTGAAGCGGCACGTAAAGCGCGTGATATGACGCGACGTAAAAATGTGTTAGATATTGCTGGACTACCGGGAAAATTGGCCGATTGCCAAGAGACGGATCCGGCACAGTGCGAAATCTTTTTAGTGGAAGGTGATTCAGCCGGCGGTTCTGCCAAGCAAGGTCGTGATCGTCGTTATCAGGCAATTTTGCCACTCAAAGGTAAAATTTTAAATGTTGAAAAGGCGCGGTTCGACAAAATGCTGTCATCTGCGGAAATCGGCACGTTGATTACAGCGCTGGGCTGCGGCATTGGTCGCGAAGAATTTAGTCCCGACAAATTACGCTATCATCGCATCATCATTATGACGGATGCGGATGTCGATGGCTCACATATTACGACATTGTTGCTCACATTTTTCTTTCGCCAAATGCATGAATTGGTTGAGCGAGGACATATTTATATCGCGCAACCGCCGCTGTATCGCGTGAAAAAGGGCAAACAAGAAATGTATTTACGCGATAACGATGCGCTCGAAAATTATTTAATTCAATTAGCGTTGGATAGCGCGGCATTATTTCCGTCAGCTTCTGCACCGGCGATTAAAGGCGTTGCGCTCGAGGCATTAGTTAAAAAATATCAGATGGTGTCTGCGATAATTAATCGATTATCCAAGCGATATCCTATCAATGTATTGTGGCAATTGGTTTTTGCAACTCGTTTGAAAGTCGCGGAATTAACGGATTTTGACGTTATGCAAAAATGGGCGAACAATCTGCAAACCGTTTTGGGAAAAATGAACACAAATTCTGTTCATTATTCAACAGAGTTGTTCAAGCCAGAAGATAATCACGTTCATTTGCCTAAAATTATTATACGCGAACATGGTACGACCAAAGATTGTTGTTTCAAGCAAGATTTTTTTGAATCAGCCGAGTATCAATCGATGATCGAATTGGGCACGAGCTTGTACGGATTACTTCAGGCGGATGCTTATGTTATGCGAGAGGATGCGCGACAAGCGGTTTCTAATTTTGAAGAAGTCTATACTTGGTTGATGCGCGAGGCAAAGAAAGGTCAAGCGATTCAACGCTACAAAGGCTTGGGAGAAATGAATCCGGGGCAGTTATGGGAAACCACGATGGACGCCAGCACCAGGTTGTTGAAAAAAGTGACCATTCCCGATGCCGTTGCCGCAGATGAAATGTTTTCAATTCTGATGGGCGACAAAGTCGAACCCCGTCGCGACTTTATCGACAAGAATGCGTTGGAAGCCAGTAATATTGATGTGTAGGCGTCATTCTTTCAGAATAATGTCATCAAAAAAATTAATATTGATTACATATGTGTCATCACTGTTGCAAAGATAAGATTACTTATATATAATCAAATATGAGCGTATTATTGCAACGGAGATCGTATGAAATTTGATCACTTGATGTTGGAACAATTGGACGAGCAGCTGAGAGGCTGGGATAAGCTAAAAAGTCGGCCAGCTCCTAGAAAGGGCTGGATCAATCTAATTCGCTCTGCGCTTGGACTCAATACGCGTCAGCTTGCTGAGAAACTAGGCGTAAACCAGTCAAGAGTTGTGACAATAGAACAGGCAGAACGTAATACAAGTATCACTCTAAGGACCTTAGAAAAGACTGCAAGAGCCATGGGTTGTCGGCTGGTTTATGGTCTGGTGCCCGAAACCTCTTTGCATACTATTTTAGAGCAGCAAGCTCAAAAAGTTGCTAAAAATAGATTATCAAGAGTCTCTCATTCTATGGGGCTGGAGGCGCAGGATGTGGAGGTAAAAAAACAGAAACAACAGCTTGCGGAGTTAATACAAGAGCTTTTAGAAGACAGTCCAAAAAAACTTTGGAGAGATGATAAGTGAAATTTGAATATGCCTTTGGAGCGACTCCTCTCGATTTGAATGAAATAGCCGGCCTGCTACCTCAACATCTGACTACACAAGCAGAGTTGAACATGTGGGAGCAGGCTAATATTCTTGAGGCTGAAAAGTGGGTATTCTCTCATAAACGTTCTGATATTTTATCCATAAATTTTTGTATGGCGTTGCATAAAAAGATGTTTAATAAAACCTGGCAATGGGCGGGACAGATAAGAAAAACTGACAAAAACATTGGAATTATGTGGGAGCAAATTTCTAGTCAGCTTAAAATATTGTTTGACGATACTAAGTATCAAATTAAATATCATGTTTATTTAATAGATGAGCTGGCTGCGCGCTTCCATCATCGCCTCGTATTTATTCATCCATTTGCGAATGGTAATGGGCGACATGCGCGGCTGATGACAGATGTATTGTTATACAATCAAGGGGCTAACGTTTTTACTTGGGGTCAGACAGGGCTTATATCAAATTCAAAAACACGCGCCGCCTATATTGCTGCGCTGAGAGAAGCGGATAAGGGAAACTATGCTGCGCTTTTCGCTTTTGTGCGCTAGCTCGCATATTGCGCTCAGCGCGGTAGATTGGGCTAAATAAAATGTAGGTTGGTGCTGAGCGGTAGCGAAGCCCAACGGGAATAATTTGTTGGGCTTAACAGCCCAACCTACGTACTCATTTTGATATTGGAAAAGACTTTAAGTGGAGTTTAAAATGACCGAGCAAATGACCGAGCAAATGACCGAGCAAAATAGAAAAGGAATGTGGACTGACCATTTGTCACTAGAAGAAGTTGATTTTAGCAAAAAAGCAGCTGAAGAACTAAAAAAATGTTTATGGGCAAAAAAATTATTACGAGATTCTAAAATATCTAAGGCGATAAAAATTTTACAAAACAAAGAGATGAAGTATTCTGAGATGAAGTATTCTGATTTGAATGAGACTAAATCGGCTTTGTTTGAAATTCGATTTGCTTATGCTATCCACAAACTGGGGCTAACAGCAGAATATGAGCATCGTTGTGGTGTTGGCAATAGCTCCGTGGATTTCAAGATAAAACAAAATAACTATACGTGGTTAATTGAATTAACAAGTTGTCGTGAAAGCTCAGAAGTAAAAAAGAACACAGCGGTTTTAGATAACTTTTTTAGTTATTGTTCAATCAGTTCTCCGTTAAAAAATTATCCTGAAACAGTAGAGATTGTCAAAACACAACATGCTATCCTAAATAAAGTATCCAATTCAAATGGAGCAATCAAATTCCCCCCAGTTAGTCAGAATGGTACAAATAATTATCTTCATATGATTCTGATAGATATGCGCTCATTCAATGCTGGCATCTTGGACTGCTATGATTATGTTAACATTGCCCATGGAAGCAACTGCCTAACTAATATTGAAGATGGCGTTTATTGTAGAGAATGGAAGGATCAAAATGGTAACAACTGCCTAATAAAAGGATTATTCGACTCTAACCATCCGGATCCTCGTAGCAAATATGTACGTGAAAATATTCATATTTTAGGTTTTGTTCATGAGAGTGATTATACTGAAAATGAGTTGTCTGAAAAAATAAAACTCTTCTATAATCCACTCCTGACTTCGAGCATATATTATTTTAAGCACGGTAGGTTGGGCTAAATAAAATGTAGGTTGGGCCGTAAGGCCCAACAGGAATAGTTTGTTGGGCCTCACGGCCCAACCTACAAGTGAAATAATGAAACAAGCGTAGCCCGGGTGAAGCGAAGCGCAACCCGGGGAAGCATGTTTCAATCGAGAGCCAGCCTAGATTTCTTATTTTAAATAGTCTTTTATTTTTGATAGTCGGGCATCACGCACAAACTGTATGATGTCCGCGTTCGACTTTGCTTTAATTTCATCTGGAATTATGACATCAGCGGCTTGTTTGAGAAGATTATCTAGAAATTCAAGTTGTGGGCCTTTTGTTTTTTCATAATTCGTGCGGCCGCGGGCATCGGCATCGCAAGCGATCAAAAATTTTTTAAATCGGTCGGGTCGGCGAAATGCATCGAGGTTTTCCAATAATTTTAATAACGCTTTCGCGCTAAATTCATTTAATTTTAAACATTGATGATGGTATTGTGTCACGAGTACCGCAAATTCGGTGTAATCACGTGGCGCGCGCAAACGGGCACACAATGATTTAACGGGTTGCACGCCAGCCTCAGCATGGCCATGGTGTTTCGGCCATAATTCTTTTGGTGTTTTTGCTTTGCCTGCGTCGTGAACAAGTACAGCAAATCGAATCATCGGATCATCGGTTAATTTAACAGCGGCTTGCAATGCCATGAGCGTGTGAATGCCGGTGTCGATTTCGGGATGCCATTCTTTAGGATTCGGCACGCCGAAAAGCGCATCGATTTCTGGCAAAATAATGTTTAATGCACCGCAGTCACGTAATACTTCTATAAATCGGTCTGGATACTTTGATTCTAATGCGCGATGCAATTCTTGCCAAACGCGTTCGGGCACAAGCGCATCGATTTCACCAGACGCGACCATGTCTTGCATGAGCTTATTGGTTTCAGGCGCGACTTTAAAATCGCCGAGTTTAGCGGCGAAGCGCGCAACGCGTAGAATGCGCACAGGATCTTCGATAAAAGCATCAGAGACGTGACGCAATATTTTATTTTTTAAATCTTGTTGGCCATTAAACGGATCAATTAATTTTCCATCGTTGGTTTGCGCAATGGCATTGATGGTGAGATCGCGGCGTTTTAAATCTTCTTCGAGGGTGACATCCGGTGCCGCATAAACTTTAAAACCTTTATAACCTTTTGATATTTTGCGTTCCGTTCGCGCCAGGGCATATTCTTCATGTGTTTTGGGATGCAAAAAAACGGGGAAATCTTTGCCAACCGGCTTATAACCCTGTGCGGTCAATGCTTCGGGCGTGGCGCCAACCACCACCCAGTCTTTTTCTGTTGGTTTTTGACCCAATAGTATATCGCGCACTGCGCCGCCGACGAGATAGATTTGTAAAGGATTGTCTGTCATTTATTTAGTATACACAAAATAGGTCAGAATAGACCCCTATTTTGTACATGTAAAAGTGCGTGCATCATCATCTGCAACGGTTTGCCTAGCGGTTGTGTCCACAGAAGCTTGATCTAATTTACCACTTCCAGTGCGTTTTGCGATCTCCAAGAGTAGTTCATAGGGGAGATCTCCGAGGGATTTCCCTGCGCCAGTTTGTTTTGGAGCGCGTCGACTGGCCTGTGCTGCGAGGATTATGCCCAAAGTAGCTTGTCGAATAGCCAAGAAGTCTCTTGTTACAGGGTCGTGCCGCTCAAATCGTCCGCCCAAGTTTCTAGCGATCAATAAGGCTTCGTTGGGTGTTGCTAACAGGCGATCAACGTTTGCTTGATTAAGAATGTGTCCGCGCGCCAACGTTTTGATTGCACTAGATATACCAGCTGCGTATTGCGCCTGTTTCAATATAGCAGTCACGTTTTCTGCGGATAGAAGTTGGTTTCGCGCTAAGACATCAACAGCTGGTTCAATGCGTATCTGTTTGAAGAAAGCGGGTTTTAGTTGATCAAGCACGGAACCTGTTAAGGAACCAGCTTGTTCCGAGGGATCTCGGTAGTAGAACAACTGAACCAACGGCCATAGCTCTGCCGGCGTTGCATCTTGCTCTTCACCTGCTTTTAGATATTCTGCTAATATGCGCCGCAACCTCGCTATCCGAGGGGGATCTTCTCTAACTTCGCCTTTTCTTCGATCATAGTCCTGAAGCGTGGCGCGAAGCAATCGTGTTAATTCATTTATTTTCATCGTTAAAATACCCGTGCTTATTAATAGGTTCTTGATATCATAGACAGTGTTATTATAGGACGCAAATATTAAGGAATTCTTAAAACGCTTATCTGGAACTCGCGTTTAAGGATTGAAAAAAATGGACTTTTTTGTGGCAACGCCTTTTTTGCTTTAACCTAGGATATTAGGATCAAAGAATGTTTGGCGAATTTTACGCATTTCTACAATCAATATTACCGCAGCATGCACTGTCTCGTTTGGCTGGTTGGCTTGGAAATTGTCGATGGCCTTGGATAAAAAACATCTTAATTTTTTTATTTATGTTGCGCTATCGTGTGACTTTAGCGATTGCCGAAAAAACAAAGATATCTGACTATTCATCATTCAATGAATTTTTTACTCGCCGCTTAAATGCATCCGCGCGATCGATTGCGTCAGATGAAAATATCATCATTTCTCCAGCAGATGGTGTGATTAGTCAAATCGGTGATATTACAGCGGGCAAGTTGCTTCAAGCCAAGGGGAAGAATTATTCTCTCACTGAATTATTAACGCGCGCTGATCTGGCCGTTCACTTTGAGCGAGGTCGATTTGCGACGATCTATCTAAATCCCAGCGACTATCATCGAGTGCATATGCCATTTTCAGGGAAATTGCTCGAGATGATTTATGTGCCCGGCACACTGTTTTCAGTAAATCCTGCGACGACAGAGTCAGTGTCGCGCTTGTTTGCGCGCAATGAGCGAATTGTCAGTCTGTTTGAGACATCTTTTGGCTATATGGCCGTAATTATGGTTGGTTCTATGCTGGTGGGTAGCATGCAGACAGTTTGGGCGGGCAAAATTAGTCCACGTTCGCGCAAAACGATTCAGAAAATCCAATATTATAACCAATCGTTTGAGTTGCTTCGCGGAGCCGAGATGGGTCATTTCGAGATGGGCTCGACGGTTATTCTTCTTTGTAGTTCTAGTCACATGGTCTGGAATGAAGCGCTTCATGCCAATATGCGCGTTAAAATTGGCCAGGGGCTTGGCATTCAAAAAAATTGAAAAAAGCGATTTTTTTTTGGTTTTCTTAAGTTTTCCTTAAGGTTGGTGGCGTAGACTCCAAATCATTTCTATACTTCAGGCTAAAGAGCAACAAGAGAATCAGTTGATTGAATGATGAAAGAGCTAAATTATATGTTTGATGACAAGCAGTATCATCGCGTCATGACTCCCGGCTTTAGTCGAGTCAGTTTTGGTGGTTTCGTAGGTTTTGTTTTTGTGGTTTCATTAATTTATTTTCTTGTGCTAGGTCCAGAGCACACATTTTTGTCCTTAAGTTCTTTGTTGCACTGGATCGATAAGCTTTCATCTAAAGAACGCTTGGCAATGATTAGTTTTGTGCCTGTTTATTTGTCTTTTATGATTTTTGGTGGTGGCATTTTTGGCGGATTGTTAGGTCACTATATTCAAAAGCATATCTTTCATCGACATCATAAGTCATAATCTATTGTTCTTTAATTTAACGCGAGTTTCGGATAAGCAAGTGTAGCCTGGGTGAAGCGAAGCGAAACCCAGGATGAAAGCCCTGGGTTTCACTCGCTTTGCTCGTTCCACCCAGGCTACGTTACTTTAATTTAGTTTAAACGTGCGTTTTAAGAGTTTTTTATGTCAGAGCAGGGTCAGCCTCGAAAAACATTGAGTTTTTTTCAACTTGCAATGATTAATATTATCGCGGTCGATAGTTTGCGTAGCTTACCTATTAGTGCAGAATATGGTCTGGCGTTGGTTTTTTTCTATTTAGTGGCGGCGGTTTTCTTTTTTCTTCCAAGTATTTTGATTACGGCAGAATTGGCAACTGCGTATCCAACGACGGGCGGGATTTATATTTGGGTGCGCGAAGCGTTTGGTTCCAAGATGGGATTTTTAGTGATTTGGTTTCAATGGATTTATAATGTTGTTTGGTACCCCACAGCTATGGCGTTTATTGCGGCGAGCATTGCATATCTGATTAATCCCGCATTAGTGGATGATAAATTATATTTGTTGGTGACGACGATTAGTTTATTTTGGTTGATTACACTTTTAAATTGTTTTGGTATGCGTATTTCCAGTTTGTTTAGTACACTCGGCGCTTTATTTGGGACGTTAATTCCAATGATGTTGATTATTACTCTAGGAATTGTTTGGTTATGTTTAGGAAAGCCTATACAAACGGCATTAAGCTGGTATGCATTTTTCCCGCATATAGCGGAGTTAAAAAATCTGGCTTTTTTATCGGCCGTTATTTTTAGTTTGATCGGGATGGAAATGTCAGCAGTGCATGCGGGTGACGTTAAAAATCCAAAGAGCGCTTACCCAAAGGCGCTGTGGGTCTCTGGCGGCATTATTTTCTTTTCATTAGTTTTAGCGTCAGTGGCCGTTGCGATTGTTATACCGCGGTCCAAATTAAATTTAGTAACAGGATTGTTGCAGGCGTTTACCGTTTTCTTTGGCGCCTATCATTTAAAATGGTTAATCCCCGTGATTGTATTATTGATTGTCGTTGGAAGTTTAAGCGGCGTTGCTGCTTGGATTATTGGTCCAAGCAAAGGATTGGCGGTTGCTGCAGAGGATGGTGGATTGCCAAAATTATTTCAATTTAGAAACAAGCAAGGTACGCCAATTCCCATGTTAATTTTACAAGGCATTATTTTTACCGCACTGTGCACGGTGTTTTTATTCATTCCAACGATCAGCGGATCTTATTGGCTGTTATCGGCAATGACGGCGCAGCTTGGTTTGTTGGTCTATGTGATTTTATTTGCAACAGCGTTGAAATTGCATTACGGTAAGCCGCATGTAAAACGATCATTTAGAGTGCCCGGCGGTCGCGCAGGCATGTTGTTGGTGACATTCGTTGGAATAATTGGATGTTTATTGGCCATGGCTGTTGGGTTTTTGCCGCCATCGCAAATTCAAATCGGTAATATGTTTAAATATGAATCTATTTTGATTAGTAGCATTGTATTATTTTCTATTTTGCCATTTCTTTTGTATCGGCGTGCGGGCTCACAATAAAATTTTTTCAGTGAAATGATTTTAATTTTGTAAGCATTTTCTTAAATGTGTATAGGTCTGTGTCGATTTTCTGTGTTTTATTTAGAGTCAATTCTCACATATATTTTATAACAGTATGATTTGTTTGAATGTTTCGACTTAACTTAACAAACTGGATCATGTTTTTTGACTAACTTTAGGAAAAACAGACGTTTGTTGTTTTCATAAAATTTTGCTACTTTTTAAACATGTGATTCATGGATGAGTCACACAAAGCCGCAAGGAACGCAGCTTGACATGGATGTCGAACAAGGAAGTGACGATTAGAGCACGGATGCGTTAATAAAAGTGGGCGAGAGAGGGGTTGCATTGCAACCCCTTTCTTTTTACTATTCAGCACAATCAAGGAACGTCCATATTTTGGCGCTTTTTGGTGAAAAATCTCTTCAAAATGCTCATAATTCCTCATCGAGTCATTCCGTCTCGTTCATCGATTTTTCACCAAAAATCATCCAAAATCTGAACGTTACCCGTGTTTTTGTTTTTGCGGCGAGTAGTTGCTTTAGAACTTATGTCTTAACTGTGATAACGCAATCACTGAAAGAAAAATAAAAAGCAAGAATGACCATTCAGTTAATGTAATGCCGTACCAGCTCCATTGAGGTTGTGAACAACTTGTTGTGCCAGAATATGCGGATTGAATCCATTGTGAAATATAAGTAAGTTTAGAGGTGTAATTTCCTGGGTTTAAATTAAAAGATTGTGATTGTGGAAAATGTTGTATCCATGCGTGTCGGAGCGTTGTTCCAACGCCGATGAGACTGATCAGTAAACTCGAAAGACTAAAAACACGATTGCTGGCTGCGGTGTGATGATATAAGCTCCCCGCCAAAAAGGAGAGTACCGTTACAAATAAAATAATTCTTTCGAGATAAACTAAATTGCAGGTTGGCGATGTTAAATGAAATTGCAAATACGCATCAAACAGCAGCGCGGCAAATGCCAGCAAAAAACCAAAGAGATATATTTTGTTTGCAGAGATTACGTGTTTCATAAACATGTTCCTTTCGTTTTGACATGACAAATTTACTGTGATCATACGATGTCTTAAAAAATTATCAAGAGCGATGAGTCTTCAGCCAGTTTTCAACAATAATTGTTGCCGCCGCCGCATCGATGGCAGATTTTGATAAACCTTTATAGCCTTTTTCTTCGAATATCTGATGGCGTGCCTCAATGGTGGTGAGGCGTTCATCAATTTCATGAACGGGCAGATTGAATCGTCGCTGTAATTCTTGCGAAAATTCTTTGACTGACTGAGTAATAGGCTGTGTCGAGCCATCCATATTGAGAGGAATGCCGACAATCAGGGCGTTTGGATTCCAGTTTTGTATGAGCTTTTCAATCTTTGGCCAGTTAGGGGCGCCATTTTGTGATTTAAGCGCCGTCAGTGGCCGAGCGGTATGAGTGGTTGTTTGACCGATGGCAACACCGGTTGACTGAGTGCCATAGTCAAAGCCAAGCACGGTGAGAGACTTGTTTTGAGTGTTATCTGGATTTATCATTAATCCTTACTATAACATGTTTTCTACACACTATATCTTCATCAACTATTTCACTTAATGTTCGACATATTATTTATATCAATTCCAGTGACCTGCTGGATTAATTCGGCACTCATCCCAGCGTCTTTCATCTTCTTGGCAATTTCTATTTTGCCTTCAGCTTTGCCCTCAGCTTTGCCCTCAGCTTTGCCTTTTTCAACACCAATTTTCTCACCTTCAGCTTTGCCTTTTTCAACACCAATCTTTTCACCTTCCACTAATCCTTTATCATAATTAGACTCCACCATGCTCGCCTGATAATGCCCATCATCGATAAATCTTTTATAAGCTAATTTTTCCTGGTCGGAAAGCTTTAACGTACTCAATTTGTCTTTGGCTTCATGTAAACCCTTTGCATGAAAGTTATCTTTGATCTCTTCGTTTTTTAGAAAATAGATCCATTCATCCAGGGTATCTTTGGCCACATCATTAAATTCATTCACCTTGATTAAATAGTATTCCGGGTAAATCTGATGAATGCGCTCTTTTTTATAAATCTCCTTTTGAGTGGTGGTAAGGTCTAGCTCATCTTGGTGATGAATGCCGATAAATTTAGTCGTACCATGATAAACATAATCTTTACCGTGACCAAGACTGAAATAGAGGATGTTTACTGAGTATACCTTTTTTACCTGCTTATAGGCTTCGCCTTCGTTCAGATATTCACTAACAATCTTTGATGTTCCATAAAGCATACGCTGCAAATAATCAAGCTCGGTGTTAACTTGTACTTCGATTAATACTATTTCACCATTTTGTACCTGTACCAAAACATCCACACGATTTTGTTTGCTATCCCTCTCATCTTTGTTGCTTTCGCTTTCAAGTAAATTCAAAATCTTGATGTCTTGCTTTAACAGCTCGCTCAAAAAACCTTCCAAGATACCAAAATTGGCTTTGCTTCTTAAAAGCTTTTTCATCGCCCAATCAAAACTCACTAGATTTTTGCTCATCGGCTTTCTCTCTTTATGTTGTTGCTTGGCCTATTTTAGCACTAATGACCACGTTTCAAAAAGAGTTTTAGACGATTTTTTACGATCGCCCTATTAAAAGGGCTTTATCACATCAATGCTGTCGATGAAGTCAGTCAATTTGAAGTGGTGGCCAGCGTTGAAAAAATTTCAGAAGCTTATTTAATTCCAGCCTTGAAGGTATTACTAGCCGCTTTCCCCTTCACCTCACCGGATTCGACTTCATCATTTCCCTCTTCTTCCCCGGCATTCCCTCCTGCTGCCCCAGCTTCTTCATAGGGTGGCGGGGCAGCCGCCGCTGCAGCAGGGGCGCCAAAAAACAATGGCGTTGCACCCCCGGCTCCAGCCGTTTGTAACATTGCCCGTAGTTGAGCCATCTGCTCTTCCATCTGCCGCTGTTTTTCAGCCATCTCGGCTCGTTCTCGTGCTAAATGTATGCGCTCTTCGGCCAGATCTCGTTGCCGTAATGCTTTGGATAATGCGCTGGCAAGCCCACGATGACCACAAACGATTGCCACCTCTTTGGGTGTTTGTCCTGCCTCATTCAACGCATCGCCATCGGCGCCCAGTGCAATTAAATATTCCATGATCGCAAGATCTATCTTATCTTCTCCACCTCGAGCACAGACGTGCAATACACCCTCCTGCTTTTTATTGGTCGCATGAATATGGGCTGGGGCATTTCTTCTTGCCAACATCAGCTCGACGAGCGCTAACTTGCGCGCTTTCACTGCTCGCAGCAACCCCGTGTCGTCGGTGTTTGGCTCGCACTGCTCTAAATCCACCCCATTTTCAATCAGCAACCGAAGACACTCATCCGCGTTTTGATCAAACGCCAGATGCAACGCAGATCGCCCTGTTGCATCGCAAGTATCCGTTTTGACGCCGTGTCTTAACAACACACGAGTAATCTCAACATCTTTTTGCCGCACAGCGTGCAATAAAGCCGTATCCCTTTCCGGCAATTTTGGCGTCTGAGCATTGGCACCCAACTGCAATAATCGTGCGACCCATCTAGCATCAGCTTTTTTAACAGTCAGATGAAGTGCCGTTAATCCTTGGGCGTCGGTCGCTTCGTTTCCAGTTTCTATCGCCGCTCCTGCGGCATCGGCTGTACTTTCACATAAAATCCGTGCCATCTCTTCGTCATCACTCAACATCGCTTGATGCAAAGCCGGAAAACCTTCTGCATTCCGAGCACTGCGATCTGCGCGAAAGCGCACATATAATCGCGCCCAATCACATTGCTTGCGTTGGATCGCCCGGTGTAGCGGACGTGCTGTGTCGATTAATCCTTCGATATCCGCCCCTAACTCCAAACACACCTGGGCTTTGCTAAGGTGGTCGGCCGCAATGGCTTCGTTCAACGCGATTTGCAATCGTCTTTTATCCCAGCCTAAACGATCCATGATTAAACGTGCTCCGGGCGTCTGCAAGTGTTGCACGGCTAAATCAAATAAAACAGCACCGCCGGCTTGCACGTCGGACAATTTATCCCAACGCGCACCTAACCCCTGAATCACCGCCTGTACGACGGGTAAGTGCTTGCTTTCTAATGCCCAAATCAGCAAAGATTTTTTATCGCCGGTATTTTGCCAAGCCATCGGTCGAATGAATAATCGCTCGTCTGCTGTGGTGCAGGTGATGAGTGTTTCCACTTGACCTTCTGCTACCGATTGTAAAAGCCGCTGTTGCAAGCGAAGCGACAGATACAATTCATCTGACGTGCGTAGTTCAGGAGAGAGCGTCAAGAGGGTTTGTTGTAGTCGACGTGCAATGGTACAAGGGCGCAAGCTTTTATCGGCTATCGGATTCTTTGTTTTAGGGCTCGTCTGATTTGTTTCAAACCAAGCTTCGATCGCCTCGCGCTCGTAGGTTTCGCCATCGGCGGCAACGACAGGATCAATAAATATTTTTTGGGTCAAGGGGCAAGAGCACATTGGTTTTAGGTCGCTGAGCGCTTGTCTTTCTCTCTCTTGTCTCTCTTGTCTCTCTTGATCAGAAAGTTCTTTGCCGAATTGTTTGACTTCCTTGCGAGCGGCGGCGAAAGCGGCAAAGATTTCGTCGTGGAATTGATGCAGATGACCCCAGCCATCCTTGTCGGCGGGGGTGTCTTCGGCAGCTTTGATTTCCGCGTCCCCATTAGGTTCTTTTTCCAGGAGTTTGCCTAGAGTGCGCAATTGACGGATATACTCGACATCACGCCGTTCCATGCATGCACGCATTTGGGGTGATTCATCAAGACGCAGGGCAGCATACCAATACCCATCAGATTTTTTGTATTGCACTTCTGTTGGGCAGTGGAATATATCTTTATCTTTAGGATCCCGTTGTACAGGAAAGCGACGACCATCAGCGGTGGTCCACGAATAGAATTGATCAGGTATTTGATCGACCTTTGGAAATTCTGAATCAAACCATCCTGGTGCATCTCCGTTGCCTCTGTTTTCTTTAAAGGCCTGCAGGCCGGCATGCCCCCCCCGCGCGCCCGCACATTGCGGTACTATTATCCAGCCCGCACACGGCACAATGTGAACAGGTCCCTCGTCGCCGAAGAGTGAGTTTTCATGTAGATCACCATATGTAAAGCGGCCGGGGAACGGACTCAGCGCCCCTCGACTGCCTGGATTAATAAAGATTCGTTGGAGAGACGCAGAGCAGGCGGCCGTAACTGGTTATGA
>MGXQ01000076.1 GCA_001801405.1 Gammaproteobacteria bacterium RIFCSPHIGHO2_02_FULL_42_13
GGCTACACTTGCTTTTAAATCCCTGTAGAGCGTATGATGGAATTTATACGCTCTACAGGTAGCCAGCCCGTATGAAGCGAAGCGGAATACGGGAATATTGATTTCCCGGATTACATGTGCTTCGCACATTTCATCCGGGCTACACTGCTACGCAATCGCGTGAAATATGTGGGCTACGCACGATCGTAAATATCATCCAACCGAACAATATCATCTTCGCCCAAATACGAACCATACTGCACTTCGATAAAAACCACGGGTTTCTTAGATAAATTCATCACGCGATGCATGGTTTCAAGCGGAACATATACATGATCGCCCGCCGCTAACTTTTTCTTTTTCTTGCCCACAATCACCGTGGGCGTGCCCGAAACAATCACCCAATGCTCTGCGCGCTTAAAATGTTTTTGCAACGATAAATATCCACCCGACTTTACGATGATTCTTTTGACTTGATAATTTTTTTCTAACACAAATGTTTCATAAGAACCCCAGGGTCGTTTATAAACTTTACCAATGATATTTTTTTTCAACATCCGCTCAATCCTTTTAAAAAAGCGATAATAATTCCGTTAAACTCATCACCGCCACGCCGATCACAAAATCACCGCCGCCATAATATATATAAAGATCATCTCCCTTCACGACGCTCCCGCAAGGAAACACAACATTATGCACAAAGCCTGATTTTTCATAATCCATTTCCGGCACAAACAATGGAATATCGAGTCGCGCCAGCACTTCTCTTGGATCTTGTAAATCTAACAGCGCAGCACCGACTTTATATATCGCACCCGGATCGGAATAACCATGATATAACAACAGCCAACCTCGCGCCGTTTCAATCGGTGGCGCTGATATCCCTATTTTTATATTATCCCATTTATCGACCCGCGGTCGCATCAACAGATAATCCGATGTTAAATATTCGCTGCCCTGATGAAATTCATTTTCATCAGCAAAATCGATATAAATCGATCGGTCGACGCGATGCAAAATAATATATTCGCCATCAATCATTCGGGGGAAAATACACGCATCTTTATCTTTAACATTCGGCGCTGAAATAATCCGGGGCTTTGCCCAATTCCATTCGCGCGCGACAAAATCTTTCACTTTAATCGACGTCATCGCAACGCGCGGAATCGTCCCGTCATACGCCGTATACAGCATATAAAGCATATCGCCTATCTGGGTCATTCGCGGATCTTCGCAACCTGAAAACCCCGGATGATATTTTTTTTCAAACGCCTCTCGCGGCACATAAACTGGATTCGGCAATCTGTCATCAATATGGACGCCATCCCTGCTAAACGCATAGCCTAACGTTGATGTTTCATCCTGCGAAAAAGCGCGATACACAATATGCACACCCTCTGGTGTCTGAAGCGCCGCTGGATTGAGCGTGCCTTTTTGTTCCCATATCAATTCGGGGCGAGGGGCAATGATAGGATTTTGATTGTACCGCGCAAATCCTTTTTTAATCTGGTCACTTTTAATAAAAGCCGCAGAGGTTGTTTGCGTTAACGCCTTCAACAGGTCGTTTAATTTTATTTTTGCCAAACAACCCACGGTATCTGCCGCGCCATAATAAACCCAAACCTCATCACCCTGTAATATTGCACTCGTCGGAAAAATAATATTGGAAACGATGCCGCGCAATTCATAGTCTTTCTCGGGCGCTAATAATCGGTTTGTTCTGCCAATCACTTTTAAGGGATTATCTAAATCCAACAACACGGCTTCAATCCCAAATACTTTGTCGGAAGAAAAATAATTTTGAATATACGAGTGAATAAACAACCAGCCCGCTTTTGTTTTTATCGGCGACGCACCCGCTTCAATCTGATCATTGGCATTTCGTAACAAAGGAATAACATGCGAATTTAGATCTGCATGCCACTCTTTCCAATATTGCGGTGACCACATATCAGATTCTTTCTCAAACATTGCCAGGGCAATTTTTGACGGAGGAAGATCCGTATGCGCTGTTAATAATGCCGCAAATTTTCCATGAATCTTTTCAGGAAACAGCATCATCGCTTTCGCATTAAATGGCGTGATTTGATGTTTTCTGAATATGTTGAAATCTTCCGTTATGGCAATGCCTACTTTTATCCCATCCGCTGAAAAGGGATAAAGAGATAAGGCCGTGTAAAAAATATAATATTTATTGTCCAACTTTGTAATACGCGGATCTTCGCATCCATATAATTCCCAATCATACTGAGGCACAATCAATTGCCGCTGATTTTTAAAATGAATGCCATCACGACCGCTGGCATATCCGATCGATGAAAAGGAAAGCTCAACACCGTTATGTTTTTCGGGAAAAGAAAGCGCGCGATAAAGAAGATGATAACCTGCTTGATCTTTCACGACGCTCGGATTAAACGCTGCCTGCGCTTCCCACGTATTCTTGGAGTTCGGCTTCAGTATTGGATTTTCCTCGATCCGTTGCAATACAGCCATATCTATTCCTATTTGTCTTTTGTTACTTAATTATTTTAACCGTATGCATGCTAATCGTTGACCGAGTCATTCGACAACTTTGTAATTGCACCAAAAAATCACTCATCTTAACGGTCACCACACAGGTCACCCGATCGGCTCCGCCATAGTAAACAAATAATCGATCGTCAATAACAACGGCACCACAAGCATAAATAACGCCGCTTTTATAACCCTGATTTTCATAATTCGCGCAAGGTTCCAATATTGGGTTAATCGCGCGGTAAAGAATTTTTGTCGGATCGTTATAATCCAACATCATGGCGCCCAACTTATATTTATTGGGATCATATTTATCCATTGCATGATACAAAATCAGCCAACCATCTGCCGTTTTAATCGGCGGCGGCCCCACGCCTCGCAACTGATTATCCCAACAGCCATTTCGTAGCGCAGAACTATATTGACTGATGATCAAAATATTTTTACCAAAATTCAAATGCGCAAAATAATCAATACTGATCTCCGGTGAAATACTGTGTAAAATAGCATATTTTCCTTTTATTTTCTCAGGAAAAATTACCCAATTTTTATTAATTTGTCCACGCGGTGAAATTAAAACAGGTTTTCGCCAATGCCATTTTTTATTGAGAAAATCTTTAACGTTAATAGAAGTCAACGCCACCCCCGGCGCTTCAACGCCATTAAAAGCGGTATATGTCATATATATTCTATCATCGATACAGGTTAATCGAGGATCTTCACACCCACCCCATCCGCCGCCGCCAGACGCATAATCAAATAAAATAAATTCATTTTTATCATTTCTAAATTCAAACGGTTCAGTCGGAATATAAACAGCCGCCGGCAATCGTTCATCAATATGAATACCATCGCGACTGGCCGCATAACCCAAAACAGACATGCCCAAATCACCAATCGCTCGATAAAGAAAATGCACTTTTCCATTTAAATAAATAGCTGCGGCATTAAACGTCGCGCAATTTTCCCAACTATGCGCAGCATCCGGCACAATAATAGGATTTTCTGGACTTCTTTGCATGGCAGAAACATGTGGCTTTATACTACACCCACATGGCTTCGTACATTTATGCAAAAGATGATCTAACGAAATATTTATTTTTTCGGTGGTGCGGCCTTTCTGAAAATGAATCACCACGTCGCGTCCAAGCCAGGCAATCTCATGCGGTGTAAATCCCACTTTTGCTTGAAAAATTGGATTCGCAGTTCGCCATAAAAGTAATGTTGGATCCTTTTTATCAAACAGCGCTGCGCCAATAGAGCGCGTTTTTTTGACCCAATAAACAATCAATACGCCTTCATCTAATGAAAAAGTATCCAATAGTTGGATTGAAGATTCGTCAAAATACCCCTCCCGAGAAGGAATTAAAACACCTGCCTGTTGTGCTAGAGCTTTTTCTGTCTTTATTTTAAGCAATCCCTTAACAATTTTCTTCAGCATAAAGCTTTCTACCCATCCCTGCCCATAAAAACATCCCTATGTTATTTATTAGACTAATCCTTTTTTAGGAGATTATCAAAATAAAAACACGCATTCCCGGGGGAGGCAACGCTTCCCGGGTTGCGCTTCGCTTCACCCGGGCTACGCTTGCTCAGCACCAACCTACATTTTATTTAGCAAGCGTAGCCTGCATGGAGCGAAGCGGAATGCGGGAATATTTATTTAAATCTATCGAGTGCGTAGGTTGGGCCGTGAGGCTCAACAAATTATTCCCGTTGGGCTTCGCTTCGCTCAGCGCCAACCTACATTCTATTTAGCCCAAACCTACCGCACTAGCCGGTCTAATTGATCGATCATATAAAAAGGGATAGAGAGAATATTATCATGTTTTTCTAACGGTCTAGTAGAAATTCTAACACCCAGCGGCAGCTGTTTCTCTTTCATCAAAATATGTAAAGATTTAAGCGTACCTGTTTTACCTGCTTTGACTTCAATGGGCACAATAGTCGAGCCCACATTAATAAGGTAATCCACCTCGGCCACACTACTTTTCTCTTCGCGCGACCAATAATATAACCGTGGTTCATCATAAGGATTCTGATAGGCCAATAATTCCTGACCAACAAATTGCTCGGCGACGGCTCCACGATTAAGTAACATGAGATCTTTAGCGAACAACAGCTCCATCTCTAATTTCATGGCACGTGTTAGCAGTCCAATATCAAGAAAAAGCAATTTAAATTTCTTAGCATTCGTATGCGTTTCAAACGGTAACCCAGCGCCCGAAGTTGAGTAAATAGGCATAATAACCCCTGCTTTGCTTAAATCAGCTATCGCTTCCTTTAAATAGCGAGAATCCATATCAGGCGAAATATGCGCATACTTAATCTGCTGACCCACTAATCCGGGCGTTCTGTTATATACTTGCTGTAAATATTTATGTCGAACCGTTACAGCATATTTCGCAAAATCATCACCATACGTCCTTAAAATCAATGTTTGATACGCTTGACTCTCTTGCAAATCTTTATTTTTAATATAACTCGATACCACCATGGGCATACCGCCGATAATCATATAATCACGTACCAGCTGTAGTGCTTGTGCATGAATGGCCGCTGGAACTCCCGAAAAAATGGTCGCTTGCTGTAAAAATTCAAGCAGCGGAATGTTCCCTGTTGCCTTTAAATATTCACGAAATGACAGTTGTCTCAAATACAAATATTGAACACGACCAACAGGCACGCTGATACCTTTCTCGCGCAATGCAAATTCTAATAATGACCCCGCACCAATCACATGCAATTGAGGCCAGTTTTCTTTAAAATAGCGCAACGCCATAATGGCATTCGTGCAACCTTGGATCTCATCCAAAAATAATAGCGTTTTTCCGGCAACAATTTTCTGCTGACTCATCACCTCAATTTTTGTGATAATTTGTTCTGGCTTGAGCGTTTCAAAGCACGCTTTATATTCAGGTGATTCCTCAAAATTAATAGAAACAATATTTTCGAAACAACTGGCGCCGAAATACTCAATCAGATAGCTCTTGCCCACTTGCCTAGCGCCTCTCAACAACAGGGGTAAATGTTCTTCTTTTTTCTGCCATTCTTTAAGTATCACGAATAATTCTCGATCCATCAGGCCCTACCTCATGTAAATACAATAGTGGTATTATAACCATGCTTTGCGTAAAATACAAGGTTATTATCTTGCTAATGAATAAAAAATACAAGGCTATTTTATTGAACCAGGTGGTTTAGCGCCTTCCCCGGGTTGCGCTTCGCTTACCTATGAGCTCAGTTATTAGATGGATATATCTTCATTCCAAACGTCAGGATGTTTTTTAATAAACGCAGCCATCATCTTAACCGCTTCAGGCAAATTGAGATTCACCAACTCAACCCCATTCGCGCGCAACCAATCTTCGGCACCAACAAAAGTTTTGTTTTCGGCCATTACAACGCGTGGGATTTTATATAAAAGCACTGCACCGGAACACATGTGACAAGGCGATAACGTCGTATACAATGCTGACCTTAAATAATCTTTTGGTTTAAGCCGACCGGCTTTGGCTAAACAATCCATCTCACCATGTAAAATAGGATTGTTTTGCTGCACGCGCTGATTATGCCCTTTAGCCACTACTTGACCATCGATCACTAAACAAGCACCAATGGGAATGCCACCTTCGTCAAGACTTTTTTGTGCTTGCGCTAAGGCGATTTTCATGAATTTCTGATCGTTCTCACGCATCTCAGACATTGAGGCACCTTTACTCCGGCTTATCCACAGACGGTGGCGTTTTTACGGCCTGCTCTATTTTTTTCACTGTGCGACAAGTGCTGATCATCGCCTGAAAAGCTTGCTCTGCTTGCCGAACCAATCCATCAATATTATTATCGCCCGCTTGCTTTTTTTCGACAATTTCATGAACGGCTGTTTGAACCTCGCTCATATATTCTTTTATCTCGAGTGGCATCGTGCTGCGCAATTTGGAAGAAATTGTGCCAATGCCGTCTTTAACGCCTTCCGTCACACGGTCGATCACGCCACTTTTTTTTACTTTGTCGACAAGTGCCTCGCCTTTTTGCTTCCACTTATTTAAATCAAATGAACTCATATCTCTCTCCTTGTTAAAGTCTTAGGATCAATTATAAATCAAGTACTCTCAAACATCCAATGTATTCTCTATTTCGGCTCGGATAAGCGCCTTAATATTGTCTAACAAAACAGGACGAGTAGCGGATTTCTTGGGCGCCGGACTTAACCCAATTGACGCGCGTTTTTGCAAAAGCACATTTAAATTTTCTTCTGATAACGCCATCGGCACGCCCATCTGCTCTGCATAAAATTGAATTTTTGCAATATGTTCCAAAAGCTCTAAACGTAAATAGGCTTGCTCAACATTTTCACCCACCGCTAATACACCATTGCCCGCTAACATAAAAACATCGGCCTGCGATAATGCGGTTAAAATTAATTCTGGATTTTCACCAGGCATGGCAAAAGGCACAACGGGAATTTCTGCGCCAATCGAAATAATGGCTTCAGGCAACAATGGTTTTAATGGCAAATGCACAAGCCCGCGTGCAGTTGCAAACGGCGGATGCGCATGCACAACCGCTTTGATATTATCGCGCGCCTGATAAGCAAGCAAATGTAATTGAATTTCTGAAAATGGTTTGCCAAGTCCTTCGAGTTTTTTGCCCGTTTGATCTAACGTAAGAATCATCTCTGGCGTAATATTAATTTTACTCACAGCAGTCGGCGTTGCTAACAACACATCATCGAAGCGTGCGCTGATGTTACCATCATGATTCGCGACAAAACCTTTTTGATCAAGGCGATATGCGTATTGCACGATTTGATTGATGAGATATGTTTGTCGATTTCCCATGTTATTTTATCTCACTCTTTCGTCATTCCGGAATTGTTGCGCCAGCAGTTTCGTCATTCCGGAATTCCGCCGCAGGCGGAATATCCGGAATCCAGAAATATATTCCCTGGATACCGGATAATTGAATTCCGGAATGACGGGAATTTTTAACCAAACTGCTTACCACTACGACTCGCTTGCATATCATTCAATTGCTGTAAAATCTTTTGCGCCGCCAGAGCCGCAGAATCGATTTCAGATTCAGACCCACTCATGATCAATCGTCCCGACGCACCAAAGGGTTGAATTTGGATTAATTTAACGTTCGCCGCTTTTAGCGCCTCATTACACGCAATCGTTAAATAGGCTGCCGGTGTCGTTTCCATAATCAAAACCGATTCGCCGGATAACACCATATTGCCGCGCGACATGCCCGTAAACATAATCGCGTGATCTTGTTCGACACCACGAATAATTTTATTCGTTAATATGTTTGCTTGGCCGCGATCATTTTCATTCAAACCCATCTCGCTCAATACTGCTTTCCCGGCAGCAATCACTTCGCCCTGATCCGCGTGTTGCACTTGCATCATACCAAACTGTCTTTCCGTCACCACCGAACCCAAACGCACATTCGTTGCTTTTAACGCTAAATCGATCATGTGATGAATTTCCATCGCTGGCGCAATTTCAATCATCAATGCCGCATCATATTCCGCCGGATCATATACGCGATTATCTTTTGCAATAAACTGTGCCAACTGCGGCTGCAAACTATCAATAAAAATTAATGTGCGCAATTCAAAATAATTGTTATTCATTATATTCCTCTTTGTAATACTTTTTAATATTTGGATTGTCGTTTACCCTTCGATCCCGTCACAATCGCAACGCTCGCCGACGCGCCAATACGATTAGCGCCCGCCGCTATCATTGCTTCTGCATCTTCTTTCGTGCGTATACCGCCAGAAGCTTTGATTTCCATATCAGGCCCGACCACTTTTCGCATTAATTCAATATCTTCAACGGTTGCACCACCGCCACCAAATCCCGTTGATGTTTTGACAAATGCAGCGCCCGCGGTTTTCGCTAACACGCACGCTTCTACTTTTTCTTCACAGGTTAACTGTGCGGTTTCAATAATCACTTTAACTTTATGAGGCGAAGCCGCATCGACCACTTGTTTGATATCATCATGCACGACTTGATACTCTCGCGATTTCAATGCGCCAATGTTAATAACCATATCGATTTCTTGCGCGCCATCATGTATGGCTTCTTTCGCTTCAAAAACTTTGGCATGAGTCGTCGCTGCACCCAATGGAAACCCAACCACCGCAATCGGCTTCACCCCGCTACCGCGCAATTGTCTTGCCACCAACGCAATGTTACTGGAATTCACGCAGACGGTTGCAAAATGATATTTTTTAGCTTCATCACAAACCTGAATGAGCTCCGCTCGCGTCGCGTCAGGTTTTAAAATCGTATGATCGATCATGCTCGCTAACTCTTTATCAAAATCGCCATTAATGCCTGGATTCGCGCCAATACGCGATGCCCCATTTTTAACGATATGCTCAACGGTCGCGGGCTTCTTGATAATGCATAAACCGCAATTGATACAGCCTGTTTGCAGGTGCTGGCAATCCAATTCAGGAATATGCTCGTTCGGCGTCAAGCCTTCTAACTTATCTAAAACACGCTGCGCAATACGCTCAACGAGATCATCTGTCTTCTTATCATCTTTCATATACTTATTGTTACTCATAAACATCGACTCTGTCTACCCTCCCAACGATAACTGAATGAAATGGATCTTCTGCTTTGCCCAATAACTGCCTCGCCGTATTGCCTTCGCGCTCAACAAGCACGACGTCGCCCGGCGCCGATCGAGCCGTATCGCAGGCCAAAAAGGAATCGCCAAGATCGTCGCCCTTCTCATCGATCGGCTGCACGATCAACAAGCGCTGCCCCTCATAACAAGGATACTTAACGCTGGCGACCACATTGCCTTTGACGCGCGCTAATATCATGTGAAAATCTCTTCTTTATTTTTAATCCCGCCGCCAACGACATACACATCATCAACGATACCCGTAATGGCTGCGTCAACCGGTGCGAAAGAATTTTCCATCACCAGTGTTGCTTCTCGCGCCGATACCCAGTGCACTAAATCATTAGCACCCGCTTGAACGGAATCAATGGCAACAACCGGTTTACCCGATGGTTGTAAGCTATCTGTCAACGGTTGAATGATCATCATTTTATAGCCTTTTAATCCATCGTGTTTGTGTGTGGCAACAACCGTGCCGATTACTTTTGCGAGTTGCATATTATACCTCGTTTAATCGTCATTAACGTCTACCAATATAGACCTTTCTCTATTAATTCTTTATGCGGCGCGGGAATCACTTCGCTTGCCGCCAATAACCCTTCTTGCTGCACATGTGCTTTGGCGACTTCCACTGCACTTTCCACATCCGCCAACTCACCCGTTAACACAAAATAACCTTTACCGCCTAATCCATTTGCCAAACGAATTTCAATCAACTGAACATGTGCGATTTTTGCCGCTTTGTCGGCGGCCATAACACAACTGACCACTGAAAATGTTTCGACAATACCAATCGCGCCAAATTTTTTAACTTTTGTAGTACCGCTAAGCGCCGGAATAATATCGTGATGTAGGTTAGGAATAAATAAATGATTAATCACCAAATCACCACCCAATTCTAATCCTGCTTTTAACGATTCCTCAACATCCGCCACAAACCCTGCAAAAATAAGCATATACTTGCCCGGACAAATCGGGTTGGTTGTTACCACGGTCACCGGTGCTTTTTTTACAACGGCATCGGTTGTTGCAATGCCTCGTGCAATCGATTTGAATTCAATCATGCCTAATGCGGGTTGTTTCATCTTGCAATCTCCACCCTATCACCGGAAATATCCACCACCGTCCCATCAATCGACGCATGATATACCGTACCCAATTGATCCTCGGGTGTTGACGCAATCACATCACAAGTACGAACAGTTTGTCCCGGGCGCACCGTAGCAACCGCCGGTTTTCCAACATGCCTGTTCAAAGCAATGCGTACGTTGGTCACCTCTTGTTTTCCAGCAAACGGAATATCGATATCGTATTTTTCTAAATCTAATTTCTTTAACAACATCGGGATCGCAATCTTACGATTTTCAAATTGCGAAGAAACTTTGCAGTCTGTTCGTCGATGCGGATTCTTGATGCCTTTTTTTACTAATTCTTTTCGATACGCCGCATAAATTTGTCGCGGCGACAGCAACATAAAATCACAACCGATCAATTCGCACACACCACACTGACTACATAAGAATGCAGAGGTAATATGATCTGTCATCTCAGCATTATTGTAATCAATCGTTCGCATCGTCATATGCGGAAATAAATGATGTCCTATTAAATTTCGCGGACATAAATCCGTGCAGCGAAAACATTGGCAACATGCTGCTTTGGATAATTTCACCATTTGCGATAATGTCTTCGTCATCATGCGCACAATAAAATGATCTTTCGGTAAGGCCAACACACCGCTCGTTGTTTTTGCCATACCGGTATTCCAATCGTCAACAATTTTTCCCATCATGGGGCCGCCATCGATCAGCACCACATCGTTGCGCGTAAAACCGCCCGCAATATTAATTAAGTCTTTATAGGTTGTGCCAATCGGCACAACAACAACTTTGGGCGATTGAAATTCGCCCGCCAACGTAACCGCGCGCTCAGTCACTGGCTTTCCATCCATCGCGTGCGCAATCTGCATTAACGTCGTAACATTGCAAACCACAACGTTCACATCAAGTGGCAACCCTCCTTCTGGAATCACTTTGCCTGTCACATCATACACTAATAAAAATTCATCGCCCGCCGGATAATAATTTCCCAACAAATGTAACCGTATGGATTTATCTTGAGGTAACGCAGCGGAAAGCGCCGCAACCGCCTCTTTATAGTGCGCTTTCACGC
This sequence comes from Gammaproteobacteria bacterium RIFCSPHIGHO2_02_FULL_42_13, assembly GCA_001801405.1. Classification (GTDB taxonomy): domain Bacteria; phylum Pseudomonadota; class Gammaproteobacteria; order UBA12402; family UBA12402; genus O2-02-FULL-42-9. Next base: position 11,320 of record MGXQ01000076.1, read on the forward strand.
CGATAATCGCTTCTTTCGCGCCCGTCGCTTGCATCGCAACCTTTAAGCCTTTCATAATCCAATTCGCCTGTTGGATCATCACGTAACGATCACTTGCCAACAACGGCTCGCATTCAGAACCATTTGCAGTAATCGTATTGACATGCGCTTCTAATTTAACATAGGCAGGAAACCCTGCGCCACCAGCGCCCACGATGCCGGCTTGTTTTATTATATGTGTTATGCGGTTGGTCATGTTATCCTAAAATATCCATCACTTAAAACGCAACGGCGAATGCGCACAAAATGTCGCGCCGTGGTCACGCCTTCGCCCGTCGGCGATGCCACGGTGAATGACGTTGAACCCTCTCCACCCAAACCTAAGCCCGCTAATGCAGGACCATTTTTTACAAAAATAGCTGTATTCATGCGACGCGCCATTTGATGCAAATGCTCAATATTTTTTGAATGAATAACAGCGGTATGAAAACGACCGCCTTCTAGTCGATAAGCAATATCCACAGCATCATCAAAACTCTTTGCACGAATAAAAGGAAGCACTGGCATTAATAATTCCAATTGCGCAAATGGATGTTGTTCGTCAACCTCAGTAATCGCCAATCGCTTGTGCGACTCAACATCCATGCCAATTTCTTTTAAAATTATTTGAATATCTTTACCAATCCATTTTTTATGCGGATGATCGCCATCAAGAATAATCTCTTTCAAGCGTCTTGCTTGATGACTATTTAATTCGACTGCGCCATGTTTCACTAAGGCTTTCTTTAACGCATCTGCAGCTTTAGGCGTTGCAATAATATTTTTTTCGACAATACAAATGATATTGTTATCGGTGCTGGCACTTGTCACAATATCTTTCGCGGCTTTTTCAATATCTGCCGTTTCATCAACTACCACGGGCGGATTACCGGGGCCGGCTGCAATCACTTTTTTACCCGACTTCATGGCGACCGCAACAACCGCAGGACCGCCCGTCACCACTAATAAATTAATATCGACATGATTCATCATGACTTGAGCGGACTCAATCGTTGGATTTGAAACGGTCGTCACTAAATTAGGTGGCCCACCCGCAGAAATAATCGCTTGATTAATTAAATTGATCGTATAAATCGAGGTTTTTTTTGCACTCGGGTGTGGATTAAACACGACGACATTGCCGCCCGCAATCATTCCGATCGTATTCGAAATAATGGTCTCCGATGGATTGGTGCACGGCGTAATAGATCCAATCACCCCATGCGGCGCGAGCTCCATCAACGTTAAACCATCATCACCCGTAAATGCTTCTGGTTTTAAATCTTCAACCCCCGGTGTTTTACGAATGGCTAATTCATTCTTTTTGATTTTATCTTCGTAACGACCTAGGCCGGTTTCTTCCCAGGCTAATTTTGCAATCTTGGAAAGATTTTCTGAACAGACAATGCGAATCATGTCGATAATTTTTTTGCGATCTTCGACGCGAACTAATTGATATTCTGCGAACGCTTGTTTTGCTGCAGCAATGGCCGATTCAATATCAAAAAAACAACCACGCATGGATAAATCGGATTCATCATTATTGCTTTGCGCAACAGGCCGCGGCACTGAACGCACCATGTTTGGTTTATCGACAGAGGCTAATTGCCCGACAACGCGATCAATAATTGAATCGATTTGTTGGTCGTTTATAGTCATATTATTGGCTCTTTGTCTAACTCGTCATTCCGGAATTCCGCCGCAGCAAATGTAGCCCGTATGAAGCGAAGCGGAATACGGGAATATTTATTCACCTTATTATTCCCCGCATTTCGCTTCGCTCTCCATGCGGGCTACGCTGACTGATAAATCTGCTACGTAGATTTTCAGGGATGACGACTCTCTTTTTCTCGTCATTCCAGATAAATGATTCGCATTTTCCGAGATAACGAAAAATAAAAATTAATCTTTGCTATACCGCACGCTTCCATCCACCTCGACCGTATCCACAATCGCCATAATAACAGAATCGACAGGCTTGCCTTCCGTTGCTTTTGTCTGTCTGGCCGAGCTGCCCGCCGCCACTAATACAATTTCACCCACACCAGCGCCTACGGAATCCACCGCAATCACAAAAGACTGCATCGGCTTGCCGTCTACATCGACATGCTTAACAACATGAAATTTCAGACCTTCGAGCTTTTCGTCTTTTTGAGTAGAAACGACTGTTCCTACAATTTTACCGAGTTGCATGACTGATCCTTATTGACTTATTATTGACCGGAATGCGTCTTGCCTTTTCTACCCAGCGGCAATACTTGATCAATATTATCATGCGGTCTCGGAATGACGTGCACTGAAATCAATTCACCTACTTTTTCAGCCGCCCGAGCACCAGCTTCTGTCGCAGCTTTTACAGCCGCCACATCACCACGCACAATCGCTGTGGTATAACCGCCACCGATTTTTTCATAGCCAACCAACTCAACGCGCGCTGCTTTGACCATGGCATCGGAAGCCTCGACCATACCAACGAATCCGCGGGTTTCAATCATACCAAGTGCATCGCTCATAGGATATTCTCCTTATTAATTAAAAATGAAATGGAAAGCGGGTTTAACCCCAAAGAAGGAAGGAATGATAAACATATTGTACAAAAAAAGCAATATTTTATTCAATAAATGCATGCTGATTTTTCAACCAACCAAAAAACGACTATAGTCATCCAGATAATTATCCATGATAAAGCGCGCCGAGATTGGGGTTAGATTTGAACGTTCTGATTGAGAGA
>MGXQ01000077.1:0-3080 GCA_001801405.1 Gammaproteobacteria bacterium RIFCSPHIGHO2_02_FULL_42_13
CGCATCTCTGCCTCCTGATTGTTACTCAGAATCAGAAGTATACTCTCTTAACTACCCGCCTAAAATTGTCTAAAAATTTGGGGTCATTATATTGGCAGTGATTGATTAGCGAAGGGTAGCCATAGTAAATTAATAAAGATTTCGGCATCACTTGGGCTTGCCCTATGCCACTCAATAAGGTGCATAATAAAAAAATTAGTTTTTTCATCGCTGATCCATTTTTTATGGTGGCCTAGTTTTATACTCTTTCTTTCATTTATGCCATAAGAAATTATCTTTGTGCTGGGTTCGCTTCAGAAACTGGGGGGAATAGGTTCAATACTACCATTTTCTCAAAAATCAACCCCTATTCCGAAAAAAGTCATCTTGCACTTTATTCGATTGTTGTTAGCATGACCTTCCTATTAATAATATGAAGTAAAAAAAAATGCCAAGAAAAAATAAACAACTTATTGAAAGGGATGATAGAGAGGATGATAAAGGATCAGAGTTTTCTGAAGTCTATGCCGCTGGGAGTGTCGTAAACGTTGATATCGGTGAAGAACCATTCGATACTCCTCCCTCTGTAACGCGTGAAGTATTTAAGACATCGTATAAAGATGCGTTGAAAGAAATGGCTATCGCTGGTTTTCCGATTGCATTTATTCGATTGATTGCGGCATTTGGTGATTCCTGGTGGTGGACATTATTTACAAAGAATCAAACGTTGTTTCCTGTTGCTTCTTTGGTGACCGTGATACAAATGGTTATTTTAAATTTTTTTCCAACGACGTTATATGCTACCTCTAATGTACTTTCTCAACGCTTGGAAGAGCTTGATAAATTAGCAAAGGCAAATCCAGCGGATTATCCAGAAAAGCGAGTGAGAGAAGAGCGATTAAAAATAATCGCGAATGTTTATCAAGAGAGTTTTCGTCAAGCTTGTATGCTCGGCGCAGCCTCTGCTGCACTTGTTGCGTTCGGAGTGGGACCTATGTTGCGCGCGGCGGGTATTGATGCCGACTCTGTGCGATTAATTGAGGGATATTTTAAAACGTTTTCGCTGGGGTTGGTTCCTTCACATTTATTAGCGCAGACGCAACATATTGCGATTGGACAAGGTAAGCCGAACTTGGCCGGCATCATGTTTTTAAATTCTTATATGACGGCGGGGTTTGGCCATCTGTTGGGTGTTCACGATGGTTACTGGCCGACGGCTGCTGGCGTTGGTATGGCATCTTTCATTGCATTGACTGTAAATTATTTATTAGCTGTCATACTGTTGCGATCGCGTTCTGATGAATTTTCTCCGGTAGCTTGGTTGTCTGGCTTATCGAAAACGGATGGGCGAACATTCAAAACATTGGTGAAGAATGGCGTATTCATTGGCTCGCAGGTCGCCTTAGAGTTGGTGGGCGTGTTGGGTGCGGTTTTTTTAGTGAAAAAGGATGGGGTATTGCCTTCGGAGGCAATTGAAATAGCGATTAATTTAGTAACCCCATTTATTTTAATGGTTTTTATGATGTCTCACATGATGGGTGTCAAGATGGATGCCGCAGTTCGACATGGGTCATTTGATAAGATGACAAAATTACATCGCGTGGGTCAGTTTTATAACTTTTTAATTTCTTCAGTATTAATGATAGGACTTGCGGGAATACCGACGGAATTGATGTCGTTGTTTACCAATATTTCAAGGCCGGGGAGTCAAGAATTGGTGACGATGACAAAAGATTTATTTCTTGTGCTTGGTGCGTCACAATATCTGGATGCTATTCGAACCGGCTTAGGCAGGGGGCCGTTGGGTGGTGTGTTATTAGATACGGCGGTAACCGCAGTGACAGGTGTCGGTATCGTTGCTTTGGGCGGCTATGGATTGTCTTGGGGGCTGAGTCATTTTGCAGTGAATCAGACGGCAAATGCAGATGATCAGCATTTGCAGTCGTTATTATGGATTGCTACAGGGCGATTAATTGCTATCGGTTCAGCGGCTGTTGTTTTAGCGCTGCGTTGGTGGAATAAAGGAACCCCTGAAAAAATTACTGAATTTCATGCAAAACAGGCAACGTGCGCAGAGCAACCGCCCGATGAAACGCGAAGCTTCTTCAGTCATGCGGCGAGTCGTTGTTCCAAGTTTGTTTGTGGGCTCTTTGGTCGTCATGCGGCGAGCTCTTCTGATGCTGGAGAAAAAAAACCTTTAAACGGTTCTCATCACCCAGGTTATATTTAGCCCAACCTACCGCGCTTTTAGTTTCCTGTCATTCCGAACAGCGCCATAGGCGCTGGAGGAATCTCATGAATCGTGTTCAATTTTAGGAGATTTCTCCTCGCTTTGCTCGTCGAAATGACACTTTAGCGTGTCCGCGATGTCCTGTCCCTAAACAATCACAGTGATTTTAATTGATAGACATTTCGTTCAATTTCTGGAATTTTGTTTTCAATGTATTTTAAATAAAATCTTAAGTAGTTATCTTTAAGCCGATACTTAAAAATTAGTGGAGAAGCAATACCAGTCTTTGTTTCCCACGTAAAATCTTTACTGATAAACCCTGATAAAACTAAATCATTTGAATATTCGCTGATTCTGCCTGTTTTGGCTACACCAAGTTTTTCGCAAATTTCACTGTAGTCTAAACTTCCTTGTATTAATAATTTTACTATTTGTTTATATTTCGCATTTCTGTTGCCAAATAGATCAGAAAAAATTTGTCTAAATTCATTAACAAGTAACCCACCATTTTTAAAGCAAAAATTGGAAATGTTTATTTCGGCATTATTTTTAGGCTGTATCTCTTCTAAGTAGCGAGGTACTCCTCCCGTTACCGATAAGATTTTGAATTTTTCATATAGGCTGGCGATATTCTTCTGTGCTTGTCGCTGTAATTCTGCTAGTTCATTCTGTCGGCCAATAAATGGGATGACAGACACTTTATTTTCCTTTTGTACGTAAAACATGCAAAAGCAGATTCTACATACACTTTTATTTATCGTCAACTGATTATCCGTATAAAAGTTGGAAAGACGGGACGGACGGATGATCAGCGTTCATGCCAACCCCTTGATTTTATGCTGCTTTTTCGTTTTTAAATTTTATTTATAGC
>MGXQ01000077.1:3094-6335 GCA_001801405.1 Gammaproteobacteria bacterium RIFCSPHIGHO2_02_FULL_42_13
ATTAACTAACGGAGAAAAATCATGAGCATCGAACAGACTTTATCGATCATCAAACCCAACGCGATTAATAAAAATGTTATCGGTAAAATTATCGATCGTTTAGAAACGGGCGGGTTGCAAGTGATTGCCGCTAAAATGGTGTATTTAACCAAAGCGCGTGCAGAAGAATTTTACGCAATCCATCGCGGCAAGCCTTTTTTTAATGGTTTGGTTTCATTTATGAGCTCAGGTCCCGTGTTAGCGATGGCATTGTATGGTGAAAATGCGATTGCAAAAAATCGTGACATCATGGGAGCGACCAATCCGGCGAATGCGGCACCTCATACCATTCGTGCTGATTTTGCAGATAGCATCGATGAAAATGCTGTGCACGGTTCCGATGCGCCGGATACGGCTAAACAAGAAATTGCGTTTTTCTTTAATAGGAATGAAATTTTTATTCGATGATCAATTTGCTTAACTTTAATCGCGCGAGCCTGCGCGATTTTTTTGTTGCATTAGGCGAAAAACCGTTTCGTGCTGATCAAATGCTTAAATGGATTTATCATGAGTATTTGACGGATTTTTCGCAGATGAATAATTTAAGTCAAAAGCTGCGTGATTATTTGAGCGAAAACACAATCGTAGAAGCACCTAAAATTGTTAAAGAGCAGGTGTCAACGGATGGTGTGATTAAATGGTTGTTGCAATTAGATGATGGTGAACTAATCGAAACGGTTTTTATTCCAGAAAAGACGCGGGGTACGTTATGTATTTCGTCACAAGTCGGCTGTGCCATGGGCTGCAAATTTTGCGCGACGGGAAAATTAGGCTTTAAACGCAATTTAACAACCGCCGAAATCATTGGCCAAGTATGGTTAGTGCGACAATTGCAGCATAAAGTGACCAATGTGGTGTTGATGGGAATGGGTGAGCCGCTATTAAATGTTGATCATGTATTGCCGGCACTTGATTTAATGTTGGAAGATTTAGCGTGTGGATTATCGAAATATCGCGTTACGGTGAGCACAGTCGGTATTGTGCCGATGATGGATAAATTATTTAAAGCGAGCGATGCATCATTGGCGGTTTCATTGCATGCGCCCAATGATGAGATTCGTGAAAAATTAATTCCCATGAATCAGCATTATCCCATTGCGGATATCATGGCGGCGTGCAAACGATTTTTTAAGGATAAAAAACGAAAAGTAATTATTGAATATGTGATGCTTGATAAAATTAATGATCAGAAAAAGCATGCCAAGGAGTTAGTGCGTTTATTGGAAGGCGTGCCATGCAAAGTGAACTTAATTCCATTTAATACCTCGCCAGGGTTTTCGTATCAACCGTCCAGCGATGAGGTGGTTCGTGATTTTCAAGATGTTCTCATGAAAGCAGGCGTTCGCACCCTGCAGCGCAAACGCCGCGGTGCCGATATTCAGGCAGCTTGCGGTCAGTTGGTTGGAAATGGATAATTGAATAGGGATGATCCTGTCTTTTTTATCACATATTCTCTCATTTTATAGTCGAAAAGTTACCAAAAATGTTGCACAATAGCGCAGTGCTGTCATCCTGTGGGATTGGCAAATATATTGATTCAGAAAATAAACGGTACCCATTAAAATGCTTAAAAAACAAACAACAGATGAAAAACAGATTGCTTTAGGATTGACCATCGGTCAGCGTTTGCGCGAGGCGCGTGAATCCGCGAGCTTGCGTGTTGAAGATGTGGCTACGCAGCTGCGTTTGCCGGATCACGTGATCGAGATGTTAGAGCAAGACGAATATAAAGTATCGGAATTATTGCCGTATATGCGCGGTTATATTCGAAATTATGCGCGCTTGGTTGATGTGTCATCTGAGGAAGTGAATCATGCGTTTGAACATTTAGGTTGGGCTATTCCCCGTAATGAATATGCACCTCTCACATTTGATACGCATCAAATGAGCGCGAAGGATAAACCGATACGTTGGATGACGTATGCAGTGGTTGCTATTTTGATTGTGCTCGTGTTGAGTTGGCGTGCGTTACACCTCGAAAGCAATACCGAACTTTTAAATACAACGACAGCGGTTGTGCAAAGTAATGGGATATCCGATCAGGTGACAACTGCGCCAGCACCGGATCAAACTATGCCGGCAACAACAACTGTTCAAACAAATCAATTACCGGCTAACTCAACAACAGGAGTTCAAAGTGGCCAATAGAAGTCTTCAAGCAGTTAAGGGAATGAATGATGTTCTGCCGGAACAAACACCGATCTGGCAATATGTTGAAAGTATTTTGCGTCAAGTGGTGATGAGTTACGGTTATCGTGAAATTCGTTTTCCAATTTTAGAATATACCGATTTATTTCATCGCGCGGTAGGAAAGGTCACTGACATTGTCGAAAAAGAAATGTATACGTTTGATGATCGCAATGGCGATAGTTTAACGCTACGCCCAGAGGGCACGGCGGGTTGTGTACGTGCGGGCATCGAGCATAGTTTGCTGTATCATCAGGTGCAGCGTTTATGGTATTTTGGTCCTTTATTTCGGCATGAACGTCCGCAGAAAGGTCGGTTTCGTCAATTTTACCAATGGGGTGTGGAAACATTTGGCATGATGGGCCCAGAAATTGATGTTGAATTAATTTTAATGATGGCGCGCGTTTTTAAATTATTAAACATTGACGATTTTGTGACGTTACAAATTAATTCGCTCGGCACGCCGGCGATTCGTAAAGCTTATCGAGAAAAACTCGTGGCATATTTTTTAACATCAATGGATCAGTTAGACGAAGACAGTCGCCGTCGGCTAGAGACCAATCCGTTGCGCATTTTGGACAGCAAAAATCCGGAGATGAAAAAATTAATTACGGGCGCACCAAAATTATTGGATATGTTAGATGAATCCGCCACGCAACATTTTGATCGTTATTGTGAATTGTTAGATGAAGCGGGCATTAAATATGATATAAATCCATGCTTGGTGCGCGGGTTAGATTATTATTCACATGTCGTGTTTGAGTGGGTCACCGATTCTTTGGGCGCGCAAGGAACCGTTTGTGCGGGTGGTCGATTTGATGGACTCGTTGAGCAGCTCGGTGGTGATGCGACACCGGCGGCCGGTTTTGCCTTAGGTATGGAGCGATTGATTGCGCTGATTGAAGCCGAAAAACGATTGCCTGTGCTCAAAACGACGTCTGATATTTACATGATGAGTGATGAACATGCCAGTGCGCATATATTGCTTTTAGCCGAACAAATTCGCGAAGCCATG
>MGXQ01000078.1:0-32376 GCA_001801405.1 Gammaproteobacteria bacterium RIFCSPHIGHO2_02_FULL_42_13
TTCGCGAAATTCCGGGATGACAACTCTCTCTTTTCCTTGTCATTCCGGAATTGTTGCGCGAGAAGCTACGTCATTCCGGAATTGTTGCGCCAACAGTCACGTCATTCCGGAATTCCGCCGCAGGCGGAATATCCGGAATCCAGAAATATATTCCCTGGATCCCGGATATTTCGCTTCGCGAAATTCCGGGATGACAACTCTCTCTTTTCCTTGTCATTCCGGAATTGTTGCGCGAGAAGCTACGTCATTCCGGAATTCCGCCGCAGGCGGAATATCCGGAATCCAGAAATATATTCCCTGGATCCCTGATAAATCTGCTACGCAGATTTTCCGGGATGACATGTTAGTACGATTTTTCTGCCGGGATGGGTAAGTTGAAATAAAAAAGCGGGGGAAAGAAAATAGAAATCAGATCATATCAAATCTATTCAAATGCCGCAACAGCACCTTGCCCTATTCGTCGAACAACTGGCTTTTCTCCGGATAAATCAATAATGGACGTTGGTTCGAGTCCACCAAAGCCACCATCAATAATCAGATCCACTTGATTTTCTACTGCCTCACGTATGTCTTCTGGATCTGAAAATGGATATTCTTGATGAGGTAAAATCATGCTTGTCGTCATCAAAGGCTCGTTTAATTCGTTCAATAAAGCCAAGGCAATTTTGCAATCAGGCACTCGAATACCAATCGTTTTCCGCTTGGGATGCTGTAACCGACGTGGGACTGCCCGTGTCGCACGCAATAAAAACGTATAAGGCCCGGGTGTATGTGATTTTAATAACCGATAGGCCGGATTATCGACCCACGCATAGGTTGCAATCTCTGATAAATCACGACACATCAATGTCATGTGATGCTTGTTGTCCAGCTGTCGAATACGCTGAATCCGCATCAGCGCCGTCTTATCATCCAAGCGACAGCCCAAAGCATAGGACGAATCCGTCGGATACACCACAATGCCACCAGAACGAATGATATCAGCCGCTTGGCTGATCAAGCGCTCTTGCGGATTGACCGGATGTATCGAAAAATATTCACTCATTTGCTGCACCTACTCACCGTATATGATATTATTTTGACTGAAAAATAGCGCATTGTAAATGGCACCATGTAACAGACCCTAAGGAACCCCATGAACATCATTCTCGACATTTTCCCCATTATTATCTTCTTTGCGGTATATAAATTTTACGGCATTTATGCTGCTACGGGCGCGGCGATTATCATCTCGTTCTCACAACTGTTATACTATTTAGTGCGATATCGCACGTTTAAACCCTTACAATTGATCACCTTTATGATCATTTTCTTTTTTGGCGGAACAACCCTGCTTTTGCATAACCCGATTTATATCAAATGGAAACCGAGCGTCATTTATTGGATTTTCGCCTTAATTTTTTTATGCAGTCAGCTGATTTACAAAAAGCCCTTTATTCAAACTGTCATGGGCAAAAATATTCGATTATCTAAAAACTTATGGCCACAACTTAACATCAGTTGGATTCTTTTTTTTACCCTCATGGGCATCTTAAATCTTTACGTCGCCTACCACTATGATACCAATACATGGGTCAATTTTAAGCTCTTTGGCATTTTGGGCGCGACGTTTGTTTTCACGATTGTCCAAACAATTTATATCTCACGGTTTATTATTGACGATGAAAAAAACGCCACCGATTAGCGATGAAGATCGACAATTGTTTCGGGATACGATAAAAAATATTCGGTGTCTAAACACGATTGAAAAAAACATATCACCGCGCAACCCCTTAACATATAAACGAAAACGAACAACCGAATCTAATATCACGTTCACAGAAAATCCCGACGAGCCTTCTGTTTTAGCAACGGAACAGCTGCGCTATGCAACCTCCGGCGTACGACAAAACACATTGCGCAAATTAAAACGCGGACAATTTTATATTGATGACAGTCTCGATTTACATGGCATGACCATCGCACAAGCTAAACATGCGATGATAAAATTTTTGACCTCTGCTCAAACACGGCAGTATCAGTGCGTTCACATCATTCATGGAAAATCACATCACACCCTCGATAAACCCAAATTAAAAAATGCCGTTAACCAGTGGTTACGCCAATATCCCGCTGTCTTGGCGTTTTGTTCAGCCACACCGCAAGAAGGTGGTGCCGGTGCAATTTATGTGCTATTAAAGTAAGAAATCTCCGCTGCTTGCAGCAAGTGTAGCCTGGGTGAAGCGAAGCGAAACCCAGGATGAAAGCCCTGGGTTTCACTCGCTTTGCTCGTTCCACCCAGGCTATGTTACTAGTCACGTATTGCTTTTTATCCATAAACCAGTAGAATGGATCAAACTCACTAATACATAAGAGCTATGAACAAGCATAAAACGATTGTCATCGGTATCGCTGGAGCCTCAGGCTCCGGCAAAAGTCTTCTCGCTCACACCATCGTCAATGAATTAGGTTCCAAAAAAGTTGCCATCGTTTCAGAAGATTCTTATTACAAGGATCTAACGGGTAAGTCTCGTGAAGAACGCACTAAAGTAAACTTCGATCATCCGGACGCATTTGATCATGAACTCTTGGCAAAACATCTCGATCAATTACAAACAGGAGCAAACATTGAGGTTCCAATCTATGATCATTCAACACATTCACGCAAACCTGAAACACACACGATTGGACAACATACGATTATTGTTTTAGAAGGTATTTTGGTCTTCGAAGAAGAAGCATTACGCAATCGAATGGATATTCGTATTTTTATGGATACGGCGTCTGATATTTGTTTAATTCGACGATTACGCCGCGACATTGTGGAACGTGCACGTAGCGTTACATCTGTACTTGAACAATATGAAACAACGGTTCGCCCGATGTATTTAAAATTTATTGAACCCTCAAAACGTTATGCAGATATTAGCGTACTGCATGGCGGCCAAAATCGCATCGCAATCGATGTCATTAAAGCGAAAATGCGCGAGCTACTCAACGGCACGAAATCATAACACTAAACGAGTGAAAGTCCCACGCGGCATGAGATGCAATAGGGCAGATATCATCTGCCCTATCATAAGATGAGCTTGCTTACTCATCATCAAAATCATCAGGATCGAAATCTGGCTCAAAATCATCATCATCATCCAAATTTATGCATAAGATTTTATACATATATTCCCCTTTTTTTAATTTAAGTAATTAACACTACTTTAAATGACGTTCACTCAAGCATAAAAACCAAAAAACATCATTTAACAGCAGCTATATAATCTGATTTACCAAAAAAAGATAGCAATTTTTCATGATAAAACAATAAAATTTCAAATCAAGCTGATCAATTTTTATTCAATAAAAGAAGAATAAATTCATCTTCCTCTATAACCTTAACACCCAGTTTTTGCGCGTTATCGAACTTAGAACCCGGATCTGTACCTGCGATAACAAGATCGGTTTTTTTAGAGACGCTGCCGGCTACATGAGCGCCCAAGGCACGCAATTTATCCTTGGCCTCATCACGTGACATGGATTGCAATGTGCCTGTCAACACCACTGTTTTGCCCGCAAACGCAGTCGATTGTTTGGGACCAACTACTTTGGGCCATGAAACGCCGGCTTTTAATAATTCATCGATAATTGTTAAATTATGCGATTCTTTAAAAAAATTCACGACATGTTCGGCCGCGACAGGACCCACATCATGAATGATTAACAAAGTTTCTGCATCCGCCGCTTTTAATGCATCTAACGTTTTAAAATGATTTGCCAATAGATGCGCGGTCGCTTCACCCACTTCACGAATACCCAATGCATATAAAAATCGCGCAAAGTTTGTCTGTTTACTTTTTTCGAGCGCGCTTAATAAATTTTCGGCGGACTTTTTTCCCATGCGATCGATCGCGGCTAATTCATCCACGTTTAAATGATATAAATCACCGACATGTTCTATCAGTTTTAATTCAACGAGTTGATCGACTAATTTGTCGCCCAAACCTTCAATGTCTAATGCTTTGCGCGACGCAAAATGTTTAATCGCTTCTTTGCGTTGCGCCGAACAATATAATCCGCCGGTGCAGCGCGCAATCGATTCTCCTTCGGGTAAAAGCACACGTGAACCACATATCGGACAGGTTTTTGGTAATATAATTTTATGTGTGTTTTTGGGTCGTTTGTCTTTTATCACCGACACGACTTCTGGAATTACATCACCTGCTCGTCGCACAAAAACCATATCACCAATCTGAACATCTTTGCGCGTGATTTCATCCATGTTGTGCAAGGTCGCATTGCTGACCACGACCCCGCCGACATTCACCGGCGTTAAACGTGCCACTGGTGTTAATGCTCCCGTTCGTCCCACTTGAAATTCGACTGCTTCAATCTGTGTCATTTCTTCCTGTGCAGGAAACTTATGTGCAATCGCAAAGCGCGGTGCACGCGAGACAAAACCGAGCCGTTTTTGTAATCCATGATCATTCACTTTGTAAACAACCCCGTCGATGTCGTACGGCAATTGATCACGCTGTTTGCCGATGTTGTGATAATAATCCAAACACCCTTTTACATCTTTAACGATCGCAGTCTTTTCGATGATCGGCAATCCCCATTGTTTTAATTGATCTAAAATTTCGCTGTGCAAATCGGCCAAATGCGTGCGGTCGCCCACTTCGTATGCATAGAAATCCAATGGCCGTGTTGCTGTTATATTAGAATCCAATTGCCGCAAACTACCTGCCGCAGCATTGCGCGGATTGGCAAAAATTTTATCGCCTGTTTTTCGCGCGCGAGCATTGAGCTCTTCAAATCCCTTTTTTGGCATATAAACTTCCCCGCGCACTTCCAAAATTTTTGGATAATCTTTTACTTTAAGTTTAAGTGGTATCTTTTTGATTGTTTTTATATTTTGCGTAACATTTTCGCCCGTAAATCCATCGCCACGCGTCGCTGCTCGCACGAGCAGACCATTTTCATAAACCAAACTAATCGCTAATCCATCTAACTTAGGCTCACAAGCATATTCGATTGGTTGATCGTTTTCTAATCGATCGTGAATCCGCTTATCAAAAGCAATCAGCTCTTCTTCAGTAAACGCATTCGAAAGCGATAACATCGGGATAACATGTTTAATTTGATCAAAGGCAGTCAACGGCGCCGCCCCAACCCGTTGTGTGGGCGAGTCTGCAGTTTTCAACTCGGGATAATCGGTTTCAAACTGCTGCAATTGCTGAAACAATCGATCATATTCGCTATCTGGAATAGTCGGACTATCCTCAACATAATAATTACGATTATGCACATTAATCATTTCGCGCAACTTTTGAGCTTGATCTTTAATCGCTTCGGTTAGTTTCATCTTAATATGATAAGCGATTTTTGGGGGAAATCATACCCCAGCACCCGCTCGACACCCTGCAGGAATACAGGTAAAATAATAATTTATTAGGATAAAAGATCATGAAATACAATGACCTGATTGCTGAAAATAAAAGAAAGCTAGAGAAAGCAATCAAGCACCTTGCCTATAGTTATGACAAAATTCAAAAACTACCGGTTAGTACAGCCGAAATGGACGATGAAACCCTTGAAATTTGGGAGAGTTTTGCTGCTCGATTCTCACGTGTCACTGATATTTTTTTAACAAAATATGTTCGTGTTATGGTGCTGGCTAATGATCCTGGATTTTCTGGCAGTCTGCGTGATTTTGTGAACCAAGGTGAAAAATTAGCCCTTATTGATGACGCCAATGCCTGGATGGCGATTCGAGAACTCCGCAATATCACGGCGCATGATTATACAGAAGAAGATCTGCTCGGATTTTTTAAACGGCTCAAATCAGAGTGTCCGCGCTTGCTTGCCATTAGATTATAAGTATCCATTATGCGTTTAACCCCAACAGAAATAGATCAAATAATAAAAGCCGTAAATCCTTTTATAAAAACGATGCGAGCTGAATTGCGCTTATATGGCAGTCGTGTAAGTGATGCGCTTAAAGGCGGCGACATTGACTTGTTGCTTTTATTAGAAAATAAAGAAAATACAGACATTTTATTATCGAAAAAACATAACATATTAGCGGCGATTAAAGCAAATATAGGCGATCAAAAGATCGATTTAAAAATGGCTGTACAAAATACCGACGATCCATTTGTTCAGTTGATTTTGCCGAAGTCTATTGTCTTGCATCATTGGTAAAAGTATCAAATGACATCTGATTATATCTCCACACCAAAATCATCCAATATAGCTAACAAATTCTTGCCTGCCTGATTATGACATTGTTGGCTAAACACTTTTTTGTAATTTTTTAAAATATAGTCGTATTCTGGTAGCGTTAATATCGTCATAATTTTGTGAACACGCTGCATATCTTCCTCACTTTTATAATCACTATTTTGAAATAGAATCGCTGCCAAGGCGGCCGCCTTCGATGCTTTTCGAGCCTGATTTGCACCATAAAAACTATTGATATAATAATCTAATGCAACATCTTTATCCCATTCAATCCATTCATTAAAAAAGTGAGCGGCTAATTGTTCGGATTTTTCAAAATCACCGCTCTCCTCTACAAACAACATAAAAAGCATTGCATGCACAGCGGCTTCAATATTGGCCCAAGAACAGTTTCCCGAAATTTGAAGGGAAATCGGCAATGTTGCAATGAGTTCTAAGCCTAATAATTCCTGAAGCTGTTCTTCGACAAAGCGACGTGGCTTTTGCTTATATAGCAAATATTTTATCAGATCCAAATTCAATATATGTGGATGCATCATGCGATAAATATTGAGCGGGCCGTGTTCTTTTCCGTATGCCCCGCGATCACAATACGCAAATAAATTATGGTATCTGACAAAAGAAATCGCATGCCCTTGACAGCCTACAGGAATCATCAGAAAATCATCATCTAACAATTGATCAATTGTCGCTTCGTGATTCGTGAAATCAATATTGTGATGATGGTAATAAACCAATTGTCTCGCGATATCAAATCGCTTTATGATTTTATTCAGTTTGCCAAAATATCCACGAAGCGCTCTTGCGCGGAAATGATTTTTAAAATGTTTTAAGGAACCATCGATCATGGCAAGCGTAAATTCTATATAGAAACCTTCAAAATCAATTTCAATAAAGGTATTCATGTTATCAACAATATCCGCGTGTCCCGTCAGTTTATAACGATGACCTAATAATTTTGCATGAATAAAATCTTGGGCAAACGCTACATCAGCCCCATGTTTTTGTAATAATTCCGCGGTTTTTTGTTGTCGCAAGAATGGCATGACCAAGACTGGTTGCCCCGCAAGAGAATACGCATTTGGGTTTGCTTTGTGATCCAGCAAAAGTTGACAAAAGGCTAAATTATTGTTGTCCGCCGCCCAATGCAATGCCGTTCTGCCGGTCAGATCTGGAAAATCGATCGTGGCGCCCGCATTTAGAACAATTTTGGCTTTTTCGACATCATCCATGATGGCGGTTTGAATCAGTGGTGTATAACCGTATTCATCAATAACATCCAAGTCCGTCGTCCGCTTAACGGCCGCATGGACATCCGCAACTTGTCCGTAAATAATGGTTTTTGCAATTGACATATTTCATCCAAAATCGATAAATCTCTATGTAAAATTAAAGCAGCAAGTGGCGGGTGCTGTCAATACAAAGCTCTGATTTTGCATGAGCTCAGAGCTGCTAGAATTATACATCGTAAAACACTTGCTACGACTGCGATTCCACAGCTCAGAGCTAAGCCCTGATATTTCACACAATTGCTACTGCGAACGCGAATAAAGCTATAACTACTGCGTTCTCGACAAAAAATGACCGGTTACATATCGCACCGGATATGCGCCCGGTCATTTTTTGCCTCGGGCCTTGTATTTATAGCTTTATTCTCGTTCTCGCTACGCAATCGCGTGAAATATCCGGGCTAGATGGATTATTTTTTTGTAAGCAATTAACCTGTACATGATTAAAGGATACCCCATGGGTTTCCTCGGGGATTTTTATTTTATGTGATTGTGTAAAATAGGTGGATCAACCTAATGGCGAGGGAGAGGGCGGAATAAATTTGGCTTCAGCGGCCTTTTTTTGCTGTAAAATTTGTCTTAATTGATAAGCAAGCTCGGGGTCCAACTGTTCTATTCTGCTTAATAATGCATCGCTCGTATCCTGATTACGCAACGCTTCAGGCGTCACATTGATGTCTGCCATCCCTTCTTGATCCATCAGTTTTGGATGTGCTAAAAGTTCGGATACTGCATTTTCTGATAACTCACCGGCTTGTTGCTCTGTTTTATCGGGTCGACGCTGACCCTTTTCACCATAATCATGTTTAACATGATCGTCAGTAATATTTATCTCAACTTCGCGCTGTGGTGGTTTATATTCGTCTGTCATAGCCCAAGTATATACTAAAAACGCGAGTTAAAAAAATCAAAAAAAAACCGAGCCTTTAGAGCTCGGTTTTTTAGGAAAAGAGTGTTTGGTTTATGCTACACTTCTTTTTATTTTTTCTTCTTATTATTCGGCCCGTTATTATTATTATTTTTTCGGGCACTGTTAATATAGCAACCGAACCTTAAGGAAATCTTAAGAGCGCAAAGAAAATTGAGATTTTTTCAGCATGTAATGTAAGCAATTGCTTACAAAAATAACCGGTTGATTTTACTAACGCGAGTTCCGGATAAGCTTTGTAAAGACTGAAATTTTTAATATAATGCTTAGGCTTCTGGCGAAAATGCGCCAGATTTGGCCAGATGAGGCATTTATCGCAAAATAAGCGAAGATGTAGTTATTCTACATTGAGCTTATTTTGCGATGAATAACGAAATATGGCCAAAAAATGGCGCATTTGCAGCCAAACGCTTATCCGGAACTCGCGTTACTACTATATTACGGTTTGCTTTAAGAGCTGCTGGCGAATTGACTCGCTCAGCTCCTCCGTCCATGGATAATCTTTCGCTAATCGAACTTCCCCGCCCAAATCTTCAGCTAATTGATAAGCCACATCTAACATTAGATCAAAAATGGTCACTGGCTTCTGATAATCAGCTATTTTTTGATATAAAATCAAGCCGCTACACGAGAAATTTCCTATTTTACTTAAATCAAATTCGCCAGGCTCATCGGCTGAAGCGACACTAAATAACTTTTTACCAGTTCGATTTTTACCCTGATAATAATGAAAAATTTGTTGATCTCCATACTGCAAACCCGTCGCCAAAATAGCTTGCAACATATCATATCCACCAAACAATCGTTTCGCCGGCGCGATAACATAGATGGTCACAAAATCTTTGACTTTTATCGTTGGATCCTTTTGCACACTTTCACGAACCTCAATAATACCCTCTTCATCCGAAATGTTATCGGAGCTGTTATCAGACAACTGATCAGCTTCTTCAAGCAAATCTTGTTTATAAATGATAGTGGATTTTTTTCTACGCACTTTTTTCATCACAAAATAAATGGCTGCAATCGCAATGACAAAATACACAAATACTTTCATGACCTCTCTCCCTATTAACTTTCCGCCATGGATACGGCTGCTTCAATATCGACTGAGACAATTCTGGAAACGCCTGGCTCATGCATGGTAACTCCCATTAAATGCTCCGCCATTTCAATCGCATTCTTATTATGACTGATAAAAATAAACTGTACCTGCTTAGACATTTCTTTCACTAAGTCACAGAAACGTCCCACGTTGACATCATCCAACGGCGCGTCAACCTCGTCCAACATACAAAATGGCGCGGGGTTTAATTGGAATAATGAAAATACAAGTGCCATTGCTGTTAACGCTTTTTCACCGCCCGATAATAAATGAATGTTGGAAATTCGTTTGCCGGGTGGTCTCGCCATCAACGCAACACCGGTATCCAATAAATCATCGCCGGTTAATTCTAAGTATGCATTACCACCACCAAAGATCTTAGGAAATAGCTCTTGAAACGTTGTATTTACTTTATCAAAGGTTTCTTTGAAGCGTGATCGTGTCTCGCGGTCAATCTTGCGAATCGCATCTTGCAACGTGGTCAATGCTTCTTCTAAATCTGCATGTTGCGCATCTAAATAGTTTTTGCGCTCTTCACACTGACCATATTCTTCGATGGCCGCCAAGTTAATAGCACCCAATCTACCGATGCGAGTGGCGGTTTTTTCCAACCTGTCAGCCCACTCGGCTTCCGTCGCTTCTTCGGGTAACGATTCAATCACCTGCTCTAAATTAAATGACGATGCACTAAGCTGCTCGTTCAATGTCGTTTGACGAATCTTTAATTCTTGTCCATGCATACGTTTTTCTTCGAGTGCATTGCGCGCATCTTCGAGTGCCTGCTCTGTCTCATGACGCTGCTGAATAAATAGTTGAATCTCAGCTTCGATATTATCGACCTTTTGTTTGGCCGCCGTCAATGCTGTTTCAATCGCCGCGCGCTTTTCCAATGCAACGTCGAGCTCTTGCTCTAATTGTTCGACCGGCGCGTCATCTTCTGTTAAATCCGTCGTCAACTGATCGCGGCGTTTTTGTAAACCAGATACTTGATGGTGTATGCGCTCAATCGATTGTTTTAATGCATGAACTTGCGTGCTGGCGGTTTCCCAATGCAATTGTAAATCATGCAATTGATGCTGATCCCGTTCGGCATCGACACGCGCCGTTTGAACGTGATCTCGATTTTCATCTCGCCGTTTTAACAAACCCTCGCGGATCTCGGTATATCTTTCCATATCCTCAGTCGCTTGTTCCCATGATTGGCGCGCTTCCACCAGCGCGGCAGCCGATGTTTTAATTTGATGATGCTGTTCATTATATTCTTCACTTAAGCGTTCATGGTGTTGCGATAGGCGATCGATCTGCGCTTGCATCATCTGTAATTTTGCATTTAATCCCGCATAATTCGCTTCCGCTTCAGATAACGCATCTTTTAAATCGGCACGCTGTTGCTCTAATTGCGTCAACACTGTCTCATTTGATACTAAAGATTGTGTCGCCTGTTCAATTAATGTTTTTTGCGCAATCATCGCATGCTTAATCTCTCGCAGCTCTTGTTCGCGCTCAATCACGCCAGCGGTTTTATATTCCCCTTTTGAAACACGCAACCAATTGGCACCCATCAATAACCCTTCTTTGGTAACGACGGACTCATGCGCGGATAAATGAGGTCGCAATGACAAGGCATCTTCGATCGTGTCGGCAACATAAACGGCTTGCAACCAATGCTGTACTGCTGCATTGGCGCGCACTTTATCGCTCAATCGAGAAGATTGATGCGTCGCGCTTGTTGTTTTTGCGTGCACATCAATGACGGTGACAGTTCCTTGTTCCAGAGCACCAAATAAATCGTCAGTAATGTCGAGATTGTCAGCGCAAATTGCTTCAAGATAGGGGCCTAATACAATTTCAACTGCCTTTTCCCAGCCTTTTTCGACTTCCAATTGTTGTGCCAATCGGGGTTTATGGGTTAATTGTTGTTGCTCCAACCAGATAGAAACATTATCATCTTTTTGTCCGAGCGCTAATGCTTGTACCGCTTCTAATGAGACTTGCGTTTCACGTTTTTGTTGTAAGTCATGTTTCATGCTATCTAATTGACCGGAAATTTCTTGACGCGTTGCGCGCTGTTCATCAATTTTAGAAATCAATGCGGTCAGCTTCATTCGTTTTTCATCCGCCACTTGACGTGATTGATCGACGGTTTCAATAAGTTGATCCACATCCGTTTGAATGGAATCGCTTTGTGATAAATTGGATTTCTCTTGGTCGATTTTTAAAAGTCGCTGATTCGCGTACGTTTGCTGTTGTTCCAAATGCTGAATCCGTGCTTGTTGCACTTCAGCCATACGCGCAACATCAGACGCTTTTTGATTAAACTCATCCCATTCTGCCTGCCAAGCCTGCATATTCTCTTCCGCTTGATGCAATGCTTGCACTGATGCTTCCGCTTTTTGTCGTATCGTTTCTAATTGCGGTTCCAAATCGCTCAACTTTTGATTTAATTCAACTAACTTCGCTTCATCGGTCGTTAAATTCGTTTGTGATTCTTTCCAGTTTTCTTCGAGCTGCTGTAAATCCATTTCGAGTTGATTGTGGCGATCTTTATGATGTTCGATCGTTTGCTCAATACGCGAGATGTTACTCCCCATTTCATAATATTGGCCTTGAATTTCTTGATAATCATCGTTAAATTCAGTCTTTACCGTTTGGGATTTTTCAATTTGTGTATCGATATGCTGCAAATCTGCGCGACGTGCTTCTAATATGTTTTCACGCTCATGAAGCACGGTTGTAAAACTGCCAATTTCTTCGTCTAAACTTAACCAACGCAAGCCCAATTGTTGCGCTTTTTGTAAGCGCTCCTCTTCTTTTAAAATTTTATATCGTTCGGCTGCTTTTGCTTGCCTCTGTAATCGCTCCAACTGTGTAGCAAGCTCTTTACATAAATCATCGACACGGCTTAAATTATCGCGCGTATTGCGAATGCGTGTTTCGGTTTCGCGACGACGTTCTTTATATTTTGAAATTCCTGCCACTTCTTCCAAATAAATACGCAATTCTTCCGGCTTTGCTTCGATGAAGCGAGAAATCATATCTTGTTCAATAATGGCGTAACTGCGCGAACCTAATCCCGTCCCTGAAAACACATCGGTAATATCTCGACGTCGACATTTTGTACCGTTTAAATAATAATTGGATTGACCATCCCGTGAGACTTCTCGACGAATAGCGATTTGACTGTAGCTCGCATATTGCGCACCACCCAAGGTACTATCCGAATTATCAAAAACCAATTCGATTGAAGCTTGACCAACCGGTTTGCGATCGCGCGAACCATTAAAAATGACATCGGTGCTGGATTCCCCACGAAGCTGTTTGGCTGATAATTCACCCATCACCCATCGAACCGCATCGATCACATTCGACTTTCCACAACCATTAGGACCCACGACACCAATCAAGTTGCTGGGGAACAAGATGCTCGTCGGATCAACGAATGACTTAAATCCAGACAGTTTTATTTTTTCTAAACGCGTCGCCATGACCTCTGTTATATCCTTTTAATATCTATAAATATTTAGTGTAACCAAAAACTTGTCGAAGGTCATGTGGTCTGAAGGCAATTTTTGAATAAATATCAAAACTGATAATTTTTTGAGCATTTCTATAGAAAAAATAAAAAAATCATAACAAAAACGAATAAATAACATCTATTTTATTAGAAATATGATATAACATATTGATAATTAATATGATTTTATTTTGAATTACATTCCAACAGCGCTTGAAATCAAGGCCAACATGATATTTAACTGGTATTTCACCTGATGATGTTGCGTTAATAGCGTTTTATCCCTTGGATTCTCTGCAAGTTGCTCTTCGATTTTTCCCAACTCCATCTGCTTTTGTAAAATCTGTTGGCCAAACGTAATTTGATTTTGGATGAGCTGGCCATAATACTGCCCCGCCGTTAAAAAAACATCTTCAGCAAACATGCAGTCGGTATTTTTTAATTCTGCATCACCCAATGTTCGACAGTTTTCGATTTTGGTTTTCAGTATGTCAGGATGCTTGACCAAATAAATTTCATCCAACTGATGACGACAGCCGGTCAATAAAAACACAAAACTCAACATAAAAACATATTTTATTTTCATAAAACCACGCTTAAAAATAATGTTGCCCCGTCGCAGAATACGCGAATGGTAATATAAACATGACCAATGCCAATATGACATAAACCAAACAAGACACCAGCGTTCCCTCATGCGGATTATGATGATGATGTTTACGTTTTTGATAGGCACTGACGAGCAACATAATGCCAATAATATAGGCAGCTGCACTCAACAATCCATTTAAGCCCGCCAAAGGGCCGGAAAGAAAATGATTAGAAATATCTGTTAGATCCATGTGTTCACCCTCCCATGTAAAGATAACATCGCTTAAAAACAATGCAAGGGTTTTCCTTCGCTATCTTCATCGATTCCATCATGATCTTTATCCTGAGACAGCCGAACTCGGCCGCTTTGAATCACAAAAAGAGCCTTTGCAAAATGAGGATCCTGATTAGCTGGGCAATAATAAAAAGTGCCATTTTGGTGGTTTGTGAAGCCTTGAGCCGTCATTTGCAGGTACGGAGACTGTGGATAACCATGCCAGGACAACGTACCTGATCTGGGTGAAAAGACCTTTAAAATTCGCTCGGGGCGCTCTGGATTGCCTGTAATCACCATATATCCCTGGTTCCAGATCATATCACAATCATAGCCATCCCGACTGGGACAGATCGTTACTATCGCACGATAGCGAATCGCTGAGCTGCGCGCCAAGAATAATGCATGATACAATTGATAAATCACCGCATCACGTCGACCTTGCATGATCCAGCTCTGACACGCTGGAATCGCAACAGCACTCAAAATACTGACTATCGCCAAAACGATAATCAATTCATACAGTGTAAAAGCGGTTTTTTTAAGCATACATTGGTGTTAATATATTCTCATGCGTATAGCCATCGGACAACTCAATTTCAAAGTCGGCGCGATTGCTGCCAATGCTGAAAAAATCATTCATGCGCTGCAGCTGGCGCGCGATCAACATCATGCTGATTTAATTATTTTTCCTGAACTGGCATTGACTGGCTATCCGCTCGAAGATTTATTACATCGATCCTATTTATTTAAAGTTATCGACAGTGCATTATCAAAAATAAAATCGGCCGCAACGGGTATCGATGTGATAGTGGGTTTTCCAGAAAAAACAACGGCAGGAATTTTTAATAGTGCGGTTTGGATCAGAGAACAAAAAGAGCTTATCACGTATCACAAACAAAAACTACCCAATTATAGCGTCTTTGATGAGCTGCGTTATTTTAAACCGGGCAGTAAATCCATTGTCATTGAATTACACGGCGTTAAATTTGGATTATTGATTTGTGAAGATGCGTGGTACGATGATCCGGTTTCACACAGCGCAGATATGCTTATCACAATCAATGCATCGCCCTATTCTATTCATAAGTTTGAACAACGTCGAGCCGTTTTGCAAAAGCACCACAAGCCAATAATTTATGCGAACTTAGTTGGCGGGCAAGATGAATTAGTATTTGATGGCCGATCATTCATGATGGATAAATCCGGCCAAGTTTGTGCACAAGCACACGCGTTTGCCGAAGAACTCTTTGTCTTTGAATTAGATAGCGCGCCAATTCCCGAGAACGACATGCCTATCTCAGCGCATATCTATCAAGCGTTGAGATTAGGCGTTAAAGATTATGTCACTAAAAATAATTTCCCGGGCGTGCTTATTGGCTTATCGGGCGGCATTGATTCGGCATTAACATTAAGCATAGCCGTCGATGCGTTAGGCGCGGATAATGTGACCGCAGTGTTTATGCCATCACAATATTCTGCTGACATCAGTGAAAAAGATAGTCGCCAGCAAGCCGACATGCTCGGCGTTGAATATCAAGTGATTCCGATCGATGACATGTTTCAAGAAGCACTCAAAACATTAGCATTCAATACGAAACCCACCGTCGCAGAAGAAAATTTACAAGCACGCATTCGCGGCATGATATTGATGGCACTTTCCAATAAAACTGGCCGATTAGTTTTGTCGACCGGCAATAAAAGCGAAATGGCCGTGGGCTATTCCACTTTATATGGCGACATGGTCGGTGGTTTTTGTGTATTGAAAGATGTATTTAAAACGATGGTGTATCAATTGGCAAATTATCGCAATCAATTGTCGCCTGCCATTCCACAACGCGTCATTGATCGACCGCCCTCTGCCGAATTAGCGCCGAATCAAATTGATCAAGATACTCTACCTCCGTATGACATACTCGATGCAATTTTAAATTTATTTATCGAAAAAGATCTGGATGTTGACACAATTATCGCACAAGGTTTTGATGAAAAAATCGTTCGAAAAATTATTAAGATGGTCTTAAAAAATGAATACAAGCGTCGACAAGCCCCTCCCGGTGTTCGCATTAGCGAAAAAGCCTTCGGCCGTGATCGACGGTATCCGATAACGTCGGGATACTTAGTCTAGTGTTTACTTGACCAGTGAGCGACCAGGAGAAAAGAGTATTATGGAAAAGATTCTTAAAACATTGATATTATGGCTCTGCTGTCTTAGCAGTGCTTTTGCAACATCGACACTCGATGTTGATCAGCTCGCTCAACGATATATTCCCAGCGCATATGTCGGCGTCGTTGTCATGGACGCGAAAAATGGACAGGTGCTCTATTCACAAAATGCCAACAAAGATTTTTCACCCGCGAGCACAACAAAAGTGCTCGCCGCTTTTGCTGCCTTGGTGCAATTAGGACCGAACTATACTTATAAAACACAAGCATTAATTGATGTGACCCAATTAAAAAACCACATATTACATGGCGATCTCACCATGCAATTCAATGGCGATCCCTCTCTCACCTCAAAAGATGTCGAGGAATTAGTTAAAATGCTACCGTCCGCGGGCATTCAAGAAATCGACGGCAACATTATAATAGACAACACACGCTTTCAAGGCTCCCCTTATCCGTTTGGGATCGAATATGAAGATGTAAATTGGTATTACAATGCGCCTGCCACCAGCATTATCATTGATCAAAATAAAGCAACCATTCACCTTGTTCCTGCGCATAAAATCGGTCAAAAAACCACGATCAAATTTAAACAAAACACACAATATATGACTTGGAATAATCAAGTCATGACAGTATCTGAAAAACAAGCTGCACATCATTGTCAATTGATATTGGAAGTGAGCGATAAAAACCAGGTGCATTTAAGTGGCTGCTGGCCAATTCATGGCGCCGTATTGGAACTTAACCTCGCCATCAAAAATCCGACATTATTTGCCCAAAAAATTATTCAAGAAAATCTAGCAAAATATAAGATCAAATTTAATGGCCATTTTGTAACAGGAAAAACACCCAAGCTCGCCACACTCCAAGTCGCGTATCATGAATCCGCGCCCATCAGCAAACTGATTAAAACGATGCTCAAAGATTCCAATAATTTATATGCGCGTATTTTAGGAAAAACATTGGGCGAACAAATTTTTCATAGCTCCTCTATTCAAGAGGGTGCGAATGCGATTAAGAAAATTTTATTTGAACACTTCAACATAAAATTAAATGGCTCCAAAATTTATGATACTGCCGGAACGGGTTATACATTATTAACACCGATGCAAATGGCTCAAACGTTATATGCCGCCTATCATTCGCCATACAAAACGGTACTGATCGATGCTCTGCCAAAGTCGGGCTGGCTCACCGACGGGACATTTGAACAAGATTATATTTATAAAAAATATTTACCGCCGCATGTGTATGCGAAAACCGGCTCAATGAAAAGCATCTCCACACTCGCCGGTTATATTACAACAAAAAAAGGGAAAACATTAATCTTTACGATTTATACGAATCATGTCGCCGAACAATTAAAATACGCACGTAAAATGCAGACAAGAATTTGTAAAGAGTTGCAGGAAATGTATTAACCCGGATATTTCACGCGATTGCGTAGCAAGCGTAGCCCGCATGGAGCAAGCGTAGCCTGCATGGAGCGAAGCGGAATGCGGGAAGAATTTTATAATCCGATAAGACATGGGTTGGTAACAAACATGTTCAATTTTAGGAGATTTCTCCTCGCTTCGCTCGTCGAAATGACAGTGTAAAAAACGCTCGTCGAAATGACAATTTTGCCGTCACTTCCAATTTAGTACAAGGTTGGGCCGTAAGGCTCAACGTACTATTTATACCCCGGATAATTCGCCTTCAGCACTTTCAATGCACTCTCCGCTTGGGCATCTAAATTCAAGGCACGATAAGATTTTACCATTACGTTCAACGCATCTGGCACAGAACGGCTGGCTTGATAATGCTTCACGATATCATTGGCGCGATTCGCTGCGGCGACATACGCTTGATGATCAAAGTAATAGTTGGCAATCTTTAATTCATGTCGCGCCAACATATTGCGAATATAAATCATCCGCTGTCTTGTATCTGGCGCGTATTGACTATTCGGAAAATAATGAAGCAAGCGATTAAAATCACTAAACGCTTGCCGTACACTCGCTAAATCGCGTTCAGCAAAATCCATACCAAAATAACGTTCGATCGATCCATGGTTTTGATCATATTCCATCATGCCGCGCATGTAATACGCGTAATCGACATTTTTCTCACGTGGATATAAATGAATATATTCATCCGCAGCCGCTAACGCGGACGACGTATCATCATTTTTATAATAGGAATAAATCATATCGAGATGCGCTTGCTCTGTATATTGCCCAAACGGATAACGCGCTTCTAACGTTTCAAAATATTGAACGGATTGATCATATTTGCCATCGAGCATGGCATTTTGCCCATCTTTAAATAATTGTGCTTCACTCGCTGTTGGAAACATCGTTGCTGGATCAGTGCTCGTCGATTGACAGCCTGCTAACAACACCACCGATAAACACAAAATCAAATCGTATCTAAATTTCATATAGTGCACCCTTATTGATAGGTCAGTAGCGTAATTCTTCTGGATCTCGTGGTCAAGCCTGTCTTCGTTCTATTGAACTACCCAGGCAAACCGCGGAACAAAATATCCATCTTTCTTCTGTAGTAACTATTCAGCACAAACAAGGAACGTCCATATTTTGGTGCTTTTGGGCGAAAAATCTCTTCAAAATGCTCATGTACTATCGTGTACACTCCGCTTTCTCATCGATTTTTCACCCAAAATCATCCAAAATCTGAACGTTCTCCGTATTTTAGGTTTTGCGCTGAATAGTTACCTTCTGTAAACATATTGCGCAAAAAGTTCACACACTTGGCATATCGCACAATGATGAGGCTTTGCATAATACGCGGTCAAAGGTCGCTGTCTCTGCGCTCTTTGTCAATTTGCCATCCATGGTAATCAGACAATCTGCAAAACTTACGTTATGTTTGGCATATAAATCCAGCGCGGCTATCAAAATATGCCTATTGCCAATATCCACACCTTGAAGGTGAATCATTTTATCCAAAATTTCTATAATCTTTTGTTTAGCAAATGCCTTACTTTTCAACAACCAAGCCAATTCTAAAATCACATAAGACGAGATATATAAGTCCCCTTTTTGTGCATGTTCTAGTAGAAATTTTTTGGAAATTTTACTTTGTTTTTCATCATCCTCTGAAATAACGCGCGCTAAAATATTTGTATCAACTGAAATCACGACTGTTTTGTCCTATTATCTTCCTTCTCAACGAGACTCGAAATTGCGTCATCGTCGCTAATATTGTTTTGCTGCTTTTTATCCTGTTTTCCAATACCAAAAATTGATTGCATTGACTGTTGCACGGGAGATAAAGAAAGCGTATGGTGTTTTTTGTGGTATTCAATTAACACTTTGCTCCCTGCTTCAAGTCCGGCCGCTACACGAAATTCTTTCGGTATAGCAATCTGCCCCTTGGATGAGACGGTAATAATGGCAGACGACTTTTCAGACATAATCACATTCCTTATGTAAGAATTATAGTCTTACTTTGACCGATTATCAAGGGGTGCTGATAAAAGATAGGGAAAAGAAGGATTTTTTAGAAAGAATCGTTATAATAGCACAATGACCTCCCCTATCAAACACACAATCCAGGTTCCGTCTGAATATAAAGATAAGCGCATTGATCAGGCGCTAGCCCTGCTGTTACCGGACTACTCTCGATCGCGCCTCAAAACCTGGCTGGATAATGGACAGATTTCGGTCAATGGAAAACACTGGCGCCCAAAAGACAAAGTCCAAGGCAATGAAACAGTCGTCATTGATGCCAAGCTAGAGGAAACGCTGACCGATAAACCAGAAAATATCCCTCTCAATATCGTTTATGAAGATGATGATATTTTAGTTATTAACAAAGCCATCGGGATGGTTGTGCACCCTGCCGTGGGTAATCGCAACAACACATTACTTAACGCACTCTTACATCAGGTACCTTCTTTAGCAAAGCTGCCGCGTGCGGGGATCATTCATCGATTGGATAAAGGCACCAGCGGTTTACTTGTCATTGCTAAAACATTAAAAGCGTGTACGTTTTTAATAAACGAACTTAAAGAACATAAAATATTACGCGAATACGAAGCGATCGTGCTGGGCAGCATGATTAGTGGCGGAACCGTCAATGCCCCGATCGGTCGACATCCTACAAAACGCACGCTCATGGCGATTGTCGAAAACGGTAAATCCGCTACCACACATTATCGCATTATCGAACGTTTTCGCGCACACACGCATTTAAAAGTGCAATTAGAAACGGGACGCACTCACCAAATTCGCATACATATGACGCATATTCAACACCCCATTGTCGGAGACAGTACGTATGGCGGTCGAATTAAGTTACCCAAAGGTGCCTCGGCCGAATTAATTGAAACCTTACGACAATTTAAGCATCCCGCTTTGCATGCGCGTCGATTGACACTCACGCATCCCTCAAAACTTGAGTCCATGACATTTAATGCCGACACCCCCATTGACTTCCAAAATTTGGCGAGTATGTTACATATCGATACACAAGAACATTAAGTTTCCATATGACGTTAGAATTTATTCGGCCCGATTGGCCTGCACCAAAAAATATACATGCCGCCACAACAACACGCACAGGCGGCAAAAGCCTAGCACCTTTTTGTAGTCTAAATTTAGCGGATCATGTCGGTGATAACCTAGACGCCGTTCTACAAAATCGCCTCTTATTAAAGCAATCTCTAAACTTACCGAGCGAACCGAACTGGCTGACGCAAACACACAGCACCCGCGTACTTCAGTTACCCAACAATCAAAACCGCGATGCAGATGCGAGTTTCACAAAAGAGAAAAACGTTATTTGTTCGGTGCTTACGGCCGATTGTTTGCCTATTTTATTATGCGATAATGCTGGTACTGAAATCGCTGCAGTGCATGCTGGCTGGCGAGGTTTGGCGGATGGTATCATTGGAAATGCGCTAAAAAACTTCGCCACCTCACCCAAAGAACTCATGGCATGGTTTGGACCAGCAATTTGTCGACATAAATTCGAAATCGACGATTCGGTAAGACGGGTATTTATGCATAATAATATCGAAAGCGCGGAAGCGTTTGTCCCGTCGAAACCTGATCATTGGTTTTTAGACTTAGTACAAATTGCTCGCATACAACTCAAAATGCTAGGTGTTACTCATATTTATGGCGGTAAATATTGCACCTACAGCGATGCTGATCGTTTTTTCTCTTATCGACGCCATCCAGAAACGGGACGGATCGCGACGTTGATATGGATGTCTTAAACATAATCTCCCTGAATGACAAAGCAAGGAAAATACCCATGAAAACAAAATCTATCTTAATCACCCTTTTCATCTTTTTGGTGGTCACAACGGCCAGCGCAAAAATTCCAGTGTCACTGATACAAGCACAACAACCCTCCATGGCGAACATGCTGAAAAAAACAATGCCTGCGATTGTGAATATTCGCACAGAAGGCGAGATCCCTTTTCTCAATGACAAATTTTTAGAAAAACAATTACAAAATGATGCGCATCCTCGCATTCCAAAAGATCCTCATTTTACGGGCATCGGCTCCGGCGTTATTGTCGATGCAAAAAAAGGTCTTATTCTGACGAATGCACATGTCATTGATTTAGCGAAAACGGTTGTGGTGACATTAAATGATGGAAGGCATTTTCAAGCAAAACTAGTCGGATTCGACAACGAATCGGATATTGCTGTCATTCAAATCGACGCAAAAAATCTCACGGCTGTTTCACTGGGTGATTCAAATACAATACAAGTCGGTGATTTTGTCGCTGCTATCGGCAGCCCATTCGGATTGAATCAAAGCGTTAGTTCTGGCATTGTCAGCGCAATCCATCGCGGCGATTTAGGGATAGAAGGATTAGAAAACTTTATTCAAACGGATGCACCGATTAACGTCGGTAATTCTGGCGGCGCACTGGTAAATGTGCAAGGAGAACTCGTTGGCATTAATACGGCATTGATTTCTAACTCCGGTGGAAATGTCGGCATCGGCTTTGCCATTCCGATCAATATGGCACAAAACGTCATGCAACAACTCTTAAAATTCGGTCAGGTGCATCGTGGATTAATGGGCGTACTCGTTCAAACACTTTCGCCCGATTTGGCTAGCGCCTTTGGCATACCGAGTCAACAAGGTGCAGTGGTCACACAAGTGATTCCCTACTCGCCCGCAGCAAAAGCCGGCATAAAAATCGGCGACATTATCACCAAAATTAATGACAACAACGTTCAAAATAATAGTGACATTCACAATGCCGTCGGTCTGTTGCGCATGGGTAGCAATGTAAAACTTGAAATATTACGCGACGCAAAAACACTGTCGATACAAATGTCGACCGTCAATCCCGAAGACAGCGAAACAAGCGGTCAGCAAGCCGACCCCTATTTGTATGGCACGGAATTACAGGAAATTCATCAACAAGATCCCATAAACGGCTATATCCAAGGGGTGAAAATACTGAAAATAAAAGATTATAGCGCCGCTGCTATTGCAGGTTTACGCCCAGGTGATATTATCATCTCCGCCGATCGTACGAGCACGACCTCCATCCCTGTATTATTAACGATTGCACATAAAAATAAAAATGGTTTGTTGCTGAATATATTGCGCAGAGGAGGTGCGGCATTTGTCGTCATCAAATAGGAACAACAATGAAACGTAAATTAATAAAAATAGCCATTCTCTTCGTCATTCTGCTGCTAATCATTGGTTATACCGTCAAACATTTTTACCGCACCGCAAACACAGCCAGTGGTTTTCAAATGCCACCGATCGTCGTCGAGAGTACGCCCGTCATACAAAAAAATTGGCAACCCAGCATTGAAACCGTTGGGTCGCTGGTTGCTTATAACGGTATTACGTTAACCGCTGAAACCGCCGGTCGTGTTACCGCCATTTATTTCAATTCAGGTGATTTCGTTAAGCAGGGTACGCCGCTGATACAACTCGATGATGCGTTGATGCGCACGCAACTACAAGAAGCTCAGGCAGAACTCAATTTGAGCGAAGCCGATTACCAACGTTCTTCAACACTCTATAAACAACATATTATTTCTCAAGCAGATTTTGATAAGGCAACAGCGACACGCAAAGTGAATCAAGCAAAAGCCGATAACTTACAAGCGCAAGAAAACCAAACCCTAATTAAAGCCCCCTTCGATGGAAACATCGGCATTGCACATATCAGTGTCGGTAGCTATTTGACACCGGGGCAACCCATCGCAGATTTTCAAGCGCTTGACCCTATTTTAGTGAATTTTGATATTCCCGAAGCATCTGCATTGCAACTTCGTATTGGCAACAAAATACAACTCACGAGCCCGGCTGCAACGGGTGTTTATCAAGGTCAAATCACCGCACTGAATTCTAAACTAGACACCGACACGCGCACGCTGGAAATACAAGCTGAAGTCATCAACACACAACATCAATTATTACCCGGCATGTTTGTCACGATCACCGCTTTTATTGGAACACCACAACCTGTCTTAATCATTCCACAAACGGCGGTAAGTTATTCCGACAAAGGCGATTATGTCTATCGCATCGTAACCAAAAAAGCGGTTAAAACCCCGATAACGCTTGGTAAAAAGTTATCGAACAATCAGGTCATTATTAGCAAAGGCTTGAACGCAAAAGATTCTGTGATTATTGGTGGCCAGATCAACCTGCAAGACGGTGCGCTCGTAACAGAAGCCAATAAACTACAATCGCCGCCAAAAGGGTCATAATAATGCATTTTACTGATATCTTTATCAAACGGCCGGTGCTTGCCTGTACAATCAGCTTATTAATTCTGCTGACTGGTATCATTTCTTTTTTGAAACTACATGTCAGTGAATTTCCAAAGATTCAATATCCGGTTGTCGCCATTTCGATTTATTATCCCGGCGCCGCATCTGACATCATGGAAGGCTTTGTGACGACGCCGGTTGAAAACGCCCTTTCAGGTATCGACGGTATTGATTATATTTCATCGGAAAGCGGCGCGGGTTATTCGGATATTCAAGTCCATATGAAACTCAATTACGACATCAATCAAGCCGCGATTGACGTCAGCAACAAAATTGCCGCGACTCGCGGCAACCTGCCAAGTGAGATTAAAGATCCTATCATTCGCAAAAATAATCCGGATGCCGATGCGGTTATGTATCTCTCATTTAGCAGTAACTCATTAAGCCCTGATAAACTATCCGATTATCTCGATCGCACGGTGAGCCCCACGTTGCAATCGCAAACGGGCGTAAGCGACGCCCCCATATTTGGGGGACTCGATTATGCGATGCGCATTTGGCTCGATCCTTTTTTAATGGCGGCACATCAAGTGACTGCGTCTGATGTGCAGCAAGCCTTAAATAACAATAATATGCAGGCCGCCGCGGGTTCAATCCGTGGCGCCGAACAAAGCTTTAGTGTAACGAGCAACACGGATTTACATACCGCCTCACAATTCAACCATATTGTGGTACGCAATCAAGATGGCCATCTCGTTCAGATCAAAGACATCGGTCATGCAGAACTGGGCAACACCGGCCATACTTTTTCAGTCATCGCCGATGGCAAACCCGCCATTTTTATTGGCATTATGCCAAAATCCGATGCCAATCCGCTCGATATTTCTAAGGCGATCCATAAGGTGTTACCTGATATTATCAATAACTTACCCGCCGGTGTTAAAGCAGAGGTTTTCTGGGATGGCGCAACGTTTATTTCTGCCGCATTACATGACGTACAGAGCACTTTTATCGAAGCTTGCCTACTTGTTTTTTTAGTGATCTTTATCATGATCGGTTCTTTTCGCGCCGTTTTAGTCCCTCTTGTCACCATTCCATTATCCATTATCGGCGCATGCGCTTTCATGCTGGCATTGAATTACAGTATTAATTTACTCACCTTATTAGCATTTGTCTTAGCCATTGGTTTAGTCGTCGACGATTCGATTGTCGTATTAGAAAATATTCATCGACATATTATGCACGGCTTAACCCCGCAAGAAGCCGCCTTAAAAGGTGCGCGCGAAATTTCATTTGTCGTCATCACGATTACGTTTACACTCGCGGCTGTTTACGCGCCGATTGGATTTATGTCAGGCATGACCGGCAAATTATTTACGGAATTCGCGTTTACACTCGCCAGCGCGGTCATCGTCTCAGGTTGTATCGCGCTCACATTATCGCCGATGCTTTGTTCTAAGTTATATCGAGCGAATGGCAAAGAAGAAAGCGGATTTGAACATCGAGTGAATCAAACATTTGAAAAATTGAGACTCGGTTACAAATCATTGCTAAACCTAATTTTAAAATATCGATATCTTATTTTAATCGCTGCACTTGTCATCTATGTGTCATGCTATTTTTTCTATATCGCTATGCCAAAAGGATTGGCCCCCGATGAGGATCAAGGCGGATTTATGCTCATGGCCTCCGGTCCTAGCGCAGCCAACATTACCTATACAGAAAACCACACCAAACCGATTGGCCAAATTCTCGCGAACATACCCGAAATTGCACACCATGCAATTATTAATGGCGCACAAGGCGTTAATACTGCATTTGGCATGGTGTCACTCACCCCCTGGAATCAACGCAAAAAAAATGTTGAGCAGATTTTAAATACCGTCAATCCACAATTATTCATGCTGCCAGGTATTCAAGCGTTTGCGATGAATTTCCCCACCTTGCCGGGCGCAAGCAGTACGCAGTTATCATTTGTGATTAAAACACCTGCAGACAGTTACCAACAGCTTGATGATAGCACGCAAAAACTAATCACTGCCATCAATGCTTGGGGAGGATTAGCTAATGTAACAAGCTCATTAAAATTTGATACCCCACAACTACTCATCGATGTGAATCGAGATCTAACCTCGGATCTTGGCATTTCGATGCAAGAAATCAATGATGCACTCAATGTCAGTTTGAACAAACCAGTCATCACTCGTTTTAGTATGGCCGGCCGTAGTTATGAGGTCATGCCCGAACTCTATCCACAATATGAAGACAAACCAAGCGCCATTAATAATTTGTTTGTCCGCACGCAAAGCAATAAGCTCGTACCCTTCTCCACAATCGCTGATATAAA
This sequence comes from Gammaproteobacteria bacterium RIFCSPHIGHO2_02_FULL_42_13, assembly GCA_001801405.1. Taxonomy (GTDB): domain Bacteria; phylum Pseudomonadota; class Gammaproteobacteria; order UBA12402; family UBA12402; genus O2-02-FULL-42-9. Next base: position 26,140 of record MGXQ01000078.1, read on the forward strand.
AGAAGAAGTCACCGCCTCATCATTATCACATTTTCAGCAATTGCGTTCAGCTAAAATTACGGCGGCGACCATTCCTAACGTATCCATGGGTGAAGCCATTACAAAAGTTCAACAGCTCGCTAAAAAAATATTACCCGATACGATGCAATTGGATTATGTAGGTGTCTCGCGACAATATATTGAATCGGGAAAAGAAATGGCTGAAACATTTATCTTTTCATTATTGTTCATCTATTTAATTTTAAGCGCACAATTCGAAAGCTTTAAAGATCCCTTGATTGTGATGCTCAGCGTCCCACTCGCCATGGCTGGCGCATTATTGGTTTTACTCATCAGCGGCAGTACCTTAAATATTTATACCGAAATTGGTCTCATTACGTTAATCGGTTTGATCACAAAAAACGGTGTGCTAATCGTCGAGTTTGCAAATCAAGAACAAAACCAAGGTGTTCCATTTCGGGATGCCATTATTAATGCTGCCGCAACCCGTTTAAGACCGATTTTAATGACCACAACCGCCATTATCTTAGGCGCTCTGCCGTTAGCGCTTGCCACGGGTGCCGACGCCATCAGTCGACGACAGCTAGGTTTAACCATCATCGGCGGCATGAGTTTTGGCACATTATTGACCTTATTCGTTATTCCAACCGCTTATTATTTAATGGCGAACAAAAAACGACCAGCCAATAAAAAACACCAAAAAATAATACAAAATAAATATTACTTTTAACTCCTTATGCTATTATATGCGGGTGGATTAACCCACAGAAAATAAATTCTAAGGAATATATCATATGAAAAAATATCAGTTATTAGCAATTTTGGCTGGCGGATTACTTACGTTGACTTGCAATGCAGCCACAACGGAAAATGCAACAACAACAGCAACCGCACCTGTCGTCGCGCAAGCAGATACGACATCTACTGCCCCAGCGGTGAGCTCAGTCAAAAAAAGCAAAAAAGCCTACAGACATCATGCTAAAAAAATGAGAAAAATACGAAAAAATAAAAAATAGTACGAGGTCTTTTGTCATTCCGGAATCGCTGCGCCATTGCGTAGCGATGTCCGGACTTTAGTTTGTAAAAATCCGCTCCACCCCACTCATCTTGGCCATTTTGATAAGCTGCACAGGAAGATTTTGAAACACGATAGATTGATTTTGCTGTATTGCCAATCGTTTCCATTCAATTAATAACGCCAGCGCGGCACTATCACAATGCGATACATCGGCCAAGTCGACTTCGAGCGTTTCAAATTGATCAAAGGATTCTTGGCTTTCATTCCAAATATCTCTGACATGCTGAAACGTTAAGGGACCTTCCAGATGAAATCCTTTGTCTGTTAGCTCTAAATGCATTTACTTTCCTTTTTTATGCTGGCGCAATTCTTGTGTAATTTGCGTAATATTTTTGCCTTGCGCAATTTGTTCTGAAAACTGTGCACGAAAACTTTGCAAAAGGCTAATCCCTTCGACATTTAAATCATACACTTTCCACACGGTTTTAAACAACGCTAATGAATAATTAACCGCTATCGGCGGACCATCACTACGAATGACCTCGCTATTCACTTTAATACGTTGTTGTCCTTCATAACCACCACGGATCGGAAAAAAATTAATCGTTTCATCTGTATAGGCATTCAATGCAGACGAATATGTATTGACCACCACGCGTTTAAAGGCTTCTATAAATGCACTTTGCTCAGCAGCGGTCGCCTCCTGCCAAACGGTGCGCCCTAATACAGAACGCGCCATGCCGGCTGTATCAACATGTGGCACCACAATTTTATTCACCAAGCTATAAAGCAATTCTGAATCTTTCTTTAAATTGGCTCGCTCTTTTTTGAGCGTTGATAACATCTGATCCGACATGGATCGCATCATGATCATTGGATCGGGCGTCGCTGCCATCGCCGCCGTACTCAATAATAAAACAAACAAACCAATCATTATTTTTCTCAACACCTGATCTCTCCTTATTTGGTTGTGGCGCTCTGCGTTTTATTGGTATTAAACATAAATTTTCCAATTAAATCTTGCAAAATCATCGCCTGATTGGTGTTTTCAATCACCCCACCATTCTTCAAAACAGCACTATCAAATCCTGGCACAATGCTAATATAATTTGCACCCAATAATCCAGCGGTATAAATGTTTGCCGTCGAATCGGTGGGAATATTGTTATATTTGTTTTCAATACTCATGGTAACAACCGCAGCAAAAGTCGTTGGATTTAAGGTGATGTCTGTTACACGGCCAACATTAACACCCGCCACTGTCACCATCGCGCGCTCTTTCAAATCACCGACGTTTTCAAAGTTCGCTGTAATTTGATAGGTCGGCTCAGAAGAATAACTTGTTAAACCGCTCACTTGCAATGCTAACACAATAAAAGCAATTACGCCTGCGAGCATAAACAAGCCCACCATAAACTCCAGACTATGTTTTTTGTACATCACCATCCCCCTAACATCATGGCCGTTAATATAAAATCTAACCCTAAAATCACTAATGAAGCATACACCACGCTGCGCGTCGTTGCGCGACTAATACCTTCTGCTGTTGGCACACAATCATATCCTTGAAATACAGCCACCCAAGTCACCGCTACGCCAAAAAACAAACTTTTAATAATACCGTTTAAAATATCAATTCGAAACGACACGTTGGATTGCATACCAGACCAAAACGCACCCGCATCGACGCCCAACCATTTCACTCCCACCAAATAACCGCCGTAAATAGCAACGGCACTAAAAATAGTCGCTAAGATCGGTAATGAAATAAACCCAGCCCATAATCGCGGCGAAATAATGCGTTGCAGCGGATCAACCGCCATCATTTCCATCATGGACAATTGATCTGTTGCTTTCATCAACCCAATCTCTGCAGTTAACGCAGAACCTGCACGCCCCGCAAATAATAACGCAGCAACCACCGGCCCTAATTCTCGCACCACACTCAACGCCACTAATTGGCCGAGCGCTTCTGTCGTCCCAAATTTTTCTAAAATATTGTAGCCCTGTAAACCTAACACCATACCGATAAATAATCCCGAGACTACAATGATACTTAAAGATAACACGCCTTCATTATAAATTTGCTCGACTAAACACGTAAATCCATGTTTAAAATCGGGCTTTCGAAACAATGAACGAAACAACACATAGCCAGAACGACCGAAGCCTTCCATAAATTGCACACCGATGCGTCCAAAATTTTGAATGGCTTTTCTCATGATTTGCGCTCCGAAAATAATTCTTTTTCTAAATCAATACTCGGATAATGAAATGGCACCGGGCCATCGGGCAGTCCTTGCATAAATTGTTTAGCATGTGGTTCATCTGAATGAAACAGAGCCTCTGGTATATCATGCGCGATGACTTTTCCATCCGATAACAAATAAACATAATCGGCAATGCTCGCAATTTCTTTGACATCATGCGATACAATAATGCTCGTCAACCCTAAATTATCATTCAGCATTTTAATTAATTGCACCAATACGCCCATGGTAATCGGATCTTGACCGGTCAACGGTTCATCATACATTATCATTTGCGGATCCAATGCAATTGCACGAGCCAGCGCAACTCGTCTTGACATACCACCGGATAATTCACTCGTCATTAAACCAGCCGCACCACGCAACCCCACTGCTTCCAGTTTAATTAAAACTAAATCGCGAATCATCTCTTCTGTCAGATTCGTGTGCTCACGCAAGGGAAACGCAACATTATCAAACACGTTTAAATTAGAAAATAGCGCGCCGCTTTGAAATAGCATGCCCATTTTTTTTCGGACGCGATAAAGATTTTTGCGAGAAAGATTGTGGATATTGTCTCCATCCACATCGATGGTGCCTCCCTCAGGACAAAGCTGCCCGCCAATCAATCTTAACAGGGTCGTTTTGCCGGTTCCACTAGGTCCCATCACCGCCGTGATCTTGCCCTTTGGGATTTCTAAATCGACATCATCAAAGATCCATCGATCATTGAAGCGAAATTTTAATCCTTTAATTGTGACAAAATTACCCGGCATAGTCCCTTCCTGTTAGTAATCCTAGCTTATACAATATAATAGTCCGAAATTGACATAAATTGCCAATTTTCCGTGATAATTCTGCCACTTATGTTAGAGTGAGACAATTTTATGTATTCAGTCAGTTAAATATGTCAAAAACTTGCACAATCGAACCAAAATCGATAATATTCACCACTGAAATGAACAAATTTATAGAGTCTGCACAAAAAACGATCAATATTGAATTGGCGGCTATCCAAAACTTGCACGATAGAATCAACGATGATTTTGCGCGAGCCTGTCAGTATTTACTCGATTGTAAACATCGCATTGTCGTGATGGGGATGGGCAAATCTGGCCATATTGGACGTAAAATAGCGGCCACATTGGCTAGCACCGGCAGCCCTGCACTGTTTGTACACCCTGCCGAAGCCAGTCACGGAGACCTTGGTATGATTACCGCTGGCGATGTGATCTTAGCCATCTCCTATTCCGGTGAAACGACAGAAATCCAAGTATTATTACCGATAATCAAACGATTGGGGTGCCCATTGATCGCATTGACCGGCAAACCTCAATCCACCCTAGCGAAAGAAGCCAACGTCAACATCGATGTTCATGTGCAAAAAGAAGCAGGACCTTTTGACCTGGCGCCAACTTCCAGTACAACGGCAACACTCGTTATCGGCGATGCATTGGCGATTGCATTATTAGAAGCACGCGGATTTACCAAAGAAGATTTTGCACGATCACACCCTGGCGGACAATTAGGTCGCCGTTTACTATTACGCATCGTAGATATCATGCATACCGGCGATGCCATTCCAAAAGTCACTGAAGACATACTTTTAACGCACGCCATTTTAGAGATGACGCGCAAAAGTCTCGGCATGACCAGTATTGTCGATAGCGACAATCATCTCTTGGGTATTTACACGGACGGAGATTTACGTCGCACGCTTGATCAAGGCATTGATATTCGCCAGACAACCATCGGCAAAGTAATGACGCGCCACTGCACAACGGTCAACGAAAATATGCTGGCTGCAGAAACCTTACAATTAATGGAAAAACTAAAAATCAATTCATTTTTAGTCACCAATGAAAACAATCAAGTGACCGGTGCGTTTAATTTTATTGATCTGTTAAGGGCGGGGGTTACCTAATGGACGATGTGTTAAATCTTGCGAAAGACATAAAACTACTTGTTTTCGATGTCGATGGCACGTTAACCGATGGCACGTTATATCTCACCGACGAAAACATTGAATTTAAAGGCTTTAATAGCCAGGATGGATTGGGCATAAAGTTTTTACTCGAAACTGGCGTCGAAATAGCTATTATTACCGGACGAAAATCAGCTGTCGTCACTGCGCGCATGCAATCATTGGGCATCAAACATGTCTATCAATGCTCCCCTGATAAAACACCTGCCTATCATGATCTATTAAAGAAACTCAAGCTGAACGATAATCAAGTTGCTTACATGGGTGATGATTTAACTGATTTACCCTTAATAAAAAAAGCACGACTCGGGGTTGCCCCAGCAAATGCAATTGAATTTGTCAAACAACAGGCTCATTATGTCACGACTCAATCAGGCGGCAAAGGAGCGGCGCGCGAAGTATGTGATTTAATCATGAAAGCGCAAGGCACATTAGAAAAAATTTATAATCGGTTTTTATAAATGAAATGGATTAATCGACATTGGAAAACGCGTATTTTTATTATCGTTACCATTCTCTTTACGGCTTGGCTTATTTTTGATGCACATCAAATAACAACACAAGCCAACAAACCCACCAACCCGGATACCTTCATGACCGATATTCATGCCATGCAAATCGACCTACTGGGCAAAGTGCACACCACGCTGAGCGGACCCAACGCAACACATTATGAACAAGATGATACCACTCTGTTCGACAACCCATACTACATTACAAAAAGCGCACAAGGGCCGCCTTGGCATATTTTGGGTGATCACGGAAAAGCTATCGGCGGCATGAACACGATCATACTTTGGGGTCATGTTTTGATCTTTCAACCACCGGGCAAAAATAGCCAAAATTTAACCCTCACAACCAGCCGTTTGACTTATTACCCCGACCGATCGTTTGCCGAAACCGATCAACCAGTTACCCTAACGCAACCTGGCAATCTAACGCATGGAGTGGGTCTACAAGCTGATTTAAAAACCGGCTATATCAAA
>MGXQ01000078.1:32414-34671 GCA_001801405.1 Gammaproteobacteria bacterium RIFCSPHIGHO2_02_FULL_42_13
GTAAGATGACGGACTATGAATATCTTACAAGCTAAAAATCTAAAAAAATCTTATCACTCACGCACGGTTGTCAAAGATGTTTCGTTCAATGTGCATGAAGGTGAAATCGTTGGTTTACTCGGCCCCAATGGCGCCGGCAAAACAACATCATTCTATATGGTTTTAGGCTTAATTCAAAACGATGATGGCCAAATCTTTTTTAATGAACAAAACATTACTCACCTACCTATTCATGCCCGCGCACGCCTAGGCTTGGGTTATTTACCACAAGAAGCGTCTATTTTTCGCAAATTGAATGTCGCGCAAAACATTATGGCCATTTTGGAATTGCAACCTGCACTTTCCAACACGCAACGCAAAGAACAATGTGAAAAATTACTCGAAGAATTGCATATTGCGCATTTGCAAAAAAACACCGGCATGAGTTTATCCGGCGGCGAACGTCGTCGCGTTGAAATTGCACGTGCACTGGCTGGCAATCCAAAATTTATTTTATTGGATGAACCGTTCGCCGGTATCGATCCCATTTCAGTGATCGATTTAAAACATATTATTCGACATTTAAAAGATCGTAAAATCGGCATTTTTATTACGGATCATAATGTACGCGAAACACTCGACATCTGCGACCGCGCTTACATTGTCAATGACGGCAAAATTATTTGCGAAGGAAATTCTGAACAAATATTACATAACCAAGAAGTGATAAAAGTTTATCTCGGCAAAGATTTTGAATTGTAAACATCAACATAGGGAAACATAACATGCAAATCAACTTTACAGGTGACAACATTGAAGTAACCGATTCATTACGACAATTAGTTGAAAAAAAATTTCATCATATTGAAAACAATTACAATCATAAAATCACCAGCGCGAGCGTCGTATTAGCAACAGAAAATTTAACCAACGTTGCCGAAATAACGATCTTTACCCCAGGCAAAGAAATTGTTGCACGCGGCAAAGCGGATGACATGTATAAAGCCATTGACCAAATGTTAACAAAAGCACTGCGTCAGCTCATGAAATATAAAGAAAAACTCACCAATCACAAAGAGTAAATATGCGATTAGTTATTATCAGCGGAAGATCGGGCTCCGGCAAGAGTATTGCGTTACATGCCCTTGAAGATCTGGGGTATTACTGCATTGACAATCTTCCACTTGATTTGCTCACTCAAATCAAACCAGACTATCAAAATATCGCCATCAGTATTGACGCCCGAAATCTAAAAAACACGTTGAGTGATTTAGATAAAATCCTGAAAACATTACAAGAAAAATACGAATATGAAATCGTCTATTTTGATACCGACGATACGACCTTGCTCAAACGCTTTAACGCAACGCGCCGCAAACATCCCTTAACCGATGAAAACACCAGCTTAAAAGAAGCGTTGGAGTATGAAAAACAATTATTAAAACCATTATTAAACTATGCGGATTTGCACGTTGATACCACGCATACGAATATTCGACAGTTATTTGATATCATTCAACAACGACTCAGTTACAAAGAAAATCATCTCTCGATTTTATTTCAGTCATTTGGTTACAAACACGGCGTGCCGCAAGACGCTGATTTTATCTTTGATGCACGCTGTTTGCCGAATCCTTATTGGCATAAAACCATTTGGAATAAAACCGGTTTGGATAAAGAAATCATCGACTATCTAGAAGGCTTTGAACAAGTCCAAGAGATGTATGATGACATCAAACAATTTATTGAAAAATGGTTGCCCGCCTATCACTCTGAAAACCGCCGCTACTTAACCATTTCCATTGGCTGCACCGGCGGCCGCCATCGTTCTGTTTATCTCGCTCAAAAACTTGGGGTTCACTTTGAAAAGACTGAGAATCATGTGGTGATTCGGCATCGGGATTTGGTGGATGTTTTATGATCAAAAAGCAACTCACCCTCATCAACGAACTCGGCCTACATGCCCGTGCTTCCGCTAAATTAGTCAACATAACAACACGTTATGCGAGCGATATTCAGATCGCCAGAGCTGACAAAATCATCAATGCCAAAAACATTATGGATCTGATGCTGCTCGCCGCCTCAAACGGCACAGAGCTGCAATTTATGCTGGAAGGTGAAGATGAACAAGAAGCCTTAGCGGCGATTGAAGGGCTTATTATGGAGCGATTTGGGGAAGGGGCTTAAAACGCGGGTTCCGAATAAGCGTTTGACTGGCAAGGAAAAGAGAGTCGTCATCCCGGAAAATCTGCGTAGCAGATTTATCCGGGATCCAGGG
>MGXQ01000079.1 GCA_001801405.1 Gammaproteobacteria bacterium RIFCSPHIGHO2_02_FULL_42_13
CGTAACGGATAATACCTGCACAAGGCGCTCGGGTCAATTATAGCAGTCCCCAATTATAGCAGAGCAAAAAGCATGCTATAATAAAATCTGAACGAACATTGATCATTGGAAATGCAAAATGACAGCAAAAATTATTAATGGCCGACAAATCGCGGATGAATATCTCAGACGCATCAAGCAAAACGTCGCAAAGCTCTCTACTCCAGCGATTTTTGCCGCAATTCTCGTCGGCGATGACCCTGCCTCTAAAAGTTACGTCAGTGCCAAAAAACTGGCTTGTAATAAAGCCGGCATTGTACCAAAAATTATTGAATTACCTAAAACAATCGACGAGCCTAAATTACTCCACATCATCAATGATTTAAATCAAGATAAAAATATCAGCGGCATTTTAATTCAGCTCCCGCTTCCAAAACAAATCAACACACAAACAATTATTGAAGCCATTGATCCCAACAAAGACATCGATGGATTTCATCCAATCAATATTGGCTTGCTTGCACAAAAACATCCGCGTTTTCGACCGTGTACACCGTATGGCATTATGGAACTTTTAAAACATACGGGAATTCATTTGGCAGGCAAAGATGTCATCGTCATCGGTGCCTCACTCATTGTCGGCTTACCCATGACATTGGAATTATTAATGAAAGATTGTACCGTTACGACTTGTCACGCTGAAACAAAAAACTTATCTAACAAAATTAAACAAGCCGACATTGTGATTGCCGCAATCGGCCAACCCAATTACATTAAAGGCAAATGGATAAAAGAAAACGCGATTGTCATTGATGTTGGCATTAACCGTTTGCCAGACGGCACATTAACGGGCGATGTTGATTTTGAATCCGCAAAAGAAAAAGCGAGTTGGATCACGCCCGTGCCTGGCGGCGTCGGGCCGATGACCGTTGCGATGTTATTGCAAAATGCACTTCTTGCCGCAGCACTTCATCTCACTTAATTCATCGAAGCTCTGTGTTCATTTAAATTTTCTTAAATGCTTACGCTATATGTCAAATTGTAGGTTGGGCCGTGAGGCCCAACAAACTATTCCCGTTGGGCTTCGCTTCGCTCAGCACCAACCTACATTTTATTTAACCCAACCTACCGCGCTATTATCCGTAGAAATAATAGGGAAAAAATATTTTTTTAGCGGGAGTATCTGCACAATAACACGTGGTATTGACACATCACGTTTTTGTGATAGACTTCACATGCATGTAGTAAGTTTAGCTAAAATTTTAGTAACATTTGACCAAGAAAAGTTTTTGATTGACCAAAAAAAGCTTGTTGATCGAGATAAACACCAGCTGGATGAAGTTTTTTTTTCCTATAAAATAGAACAAGAATGTTTAAGACTAGCTGAAGAAAAATTAAAAATAGCTTGCAAACACGACAAAAAATGTTTTGAAGAATATGAGAAAGATAAAAAAATTATAACTTCGTATCAAAATAAACCATAAACTTTGAAAATATGGAGGCGTTATATGCCTAAAAAACATCAAACACGAGAAGAGATGGAAAAAGCTGTTGCAGAACTTCAAGAAGAGCATATGAAAATGGATATTGAGTTTGCAAGGTTGTATGGCAGAGCACCATCTACTGATCTCCCTCCGCAAAGAAGCTTTCATACTCATAGATTAACGCGCGATGAGATAGAAGCAACAATTGGATCTATGCAGAGTGAAAGACAAAGACAAGATGAAGAAAGCCTAAGATTAGATGCGGAAAGACTAAGATTAGATGCGGAAAGACTAAGATTGATACGTGAACGAAAAAGGATAGAGCAAGACTCACACCAACTATGGGGTGTATTTTATGGTTTTTTTGGCCGAAAAGTTCCTTCAAGCACCCCATCACGTGATGCTGACTCCACCAGTAAGCTACAAAAAAGTGCGACTTACAAACCGGCATCTTAATTGATGAGTACGTAGGTTGGGCCGTGAGGCCCAACAAATTATTCCCGTTGGGCTTCGCTTCGCTCAGCGCCAACCTACATTTTATTTAGCCCAACCTACCGCGCTAATCTAAATGCAATGAATAATACAAACTAAACCACACGCGCGATGACTTCGTATCAGTTGGATCCAATCGAGAAAACCCAAATGGTTTCGCCCATTGTGTGCGCATCAACAAATGCCCGGGCAATGCTAATTCAAGACCTGCACCATAATCCGTTAGCGACACAAAACTTTTTTGCGCTGTCGCCGGATCATTTAACCAACCATTACCTTGTTCCACAAAAAATGAAAACTTAATTATTCTGCCCCAAGTATTTCCCAAAAAAGCCGTTTTATCTCCGACAAATGGAATAGGAAATACCCATGTCAATGATTCATACAACCCTTTATCCATCGAATATTCCGATGCCGAAAACCCTCTCAACATATTTACGCCGCCTAACGAAAACTGCTGCAACGAAACTAATAAATCACGTGAATATTGCCCTGACAAAATAAATAAAAGATCCTGATTCGTAAACAAGCGCTGCAAATAACTCATATCAATACCGAATTTATTAAATTGCCCGCCTGCAAAACGCCCAGATCCTCCTTGTCGAGACGACGGAATTTTAGAATCACTTGGAAAATGTCCTTTCATCGCACCCAAAAAATTATTAAACCCATGATCATATGAAAACGTCACATCACTGTATCCTCGCAATTGCTGCCATAAATGACCGTACTGTGCCTGCAATCCTAATACTGTTAAATTGTCGCGACGATAAGGTACTCGATAATATTCAGTTCTGGCTTCTGAACGCGTCATGCTAATTTTAGTTGATGCTGTTGTCTCACGCTGACGAATCCAGGTTTGCTTTAAAAAAGTATCGCCGGTTTGCGACACGCCAATAAAATCAAGATAATCATATTCTCGCCCCAAACTATATTTATTGCGCGAATATGAAAAACCCCACTCTAAATTTGGATCAAAAATTCGGCGCCCATATGATATCGCACCATAATGTCCACGACCCGGACGCGTATTGCGTGTATACATTCCCGTTAATTGATCAGGCGCTCCAAATATATTATTAATGGATAGTCGCTCAAAATTATGTCCTCTACCTGTCAAAGGCGAACCATTATTATCCGTCCCAAAGGTAACTGAAGCTCTTTCATTTTTTTCTGTTTTGATGATCACATCACTGGTTCCCGGCGTATCGCCTTTTTTTAAAACGCTATACCCGCTATATCCCGGATAACTATTAACGGTTAACATGCCCGATTCAAGATCGTTTGATTGCAACGGTTGTGAAATGAGATGTCTCAGCGGCCATATCAATGCTTTCGACGAAATAAATTTATTTCCTTCAGGCAAGACCCGACCCACACGACCCACTTGAAGTTGTAATTTGACTAAACCTACCGCCGGATTTATTTTTTGTGGAGGCACATAAACTTGCGCTAAGATCAACCCCGCCGATCGATAATAAGCCGTCAGCGTATTTGCGATCGTGTGAACTTCAACGAGCGTAACGCCTTTGTTGTTGTGTTTTTCCAAAAATTTCTTTTGTAATCCGTTCAGCAAGATATTCACTTTTTCTTTGGTAATACCCAAACGCGGAAATACTTGTATATCCAATAGTTCAAATTGCTTAACAGGAATCAAGATTTCTTTTTTCTTCTCGGCAGGCGGTTTTTTCTCTTCTTTCTTCTCTTCTTTTAATTTTTCATGAGGAAGCAACGGTTGCGTGACTTGAGGCAAAGCACCGCCCGCTTCTGCAGCATCAGGAAGAGTAAGGGCAGCTTGTTGCGCATATACGGATTGCGCAAAAACTAGACATATCCCTGCTGTTACCAAAAACTGACGCAGTTGCATTACTTACATCCATATAACCACAATAGTTACAGTCTCGCTCAGAGAGCAACATAAAGTCAATAAAATGAACAAAACAACTGTAAAAAAAAGAGGGTAACACTTAACCCGGATATTTCACGCGATGGCTACTGCGAACGCCACTTAAATCTCTATTGTCCATACCCATAAGAAGTACCTGCCTCTGTGGATACATCTACTAGTGCATTAAACTTTCTTAAGGCCGCAGCAGGATTTTGAAAAGTGATAAATGCAATGCGATGAGAAAATTGAGGATTGGGCGGTGGCAGATAGACACGCAAAATAGAACCATACGGTCTGAATATTTGAGTTAGTTTTGTTTCTGTAATATCAGGCGGCAAGCCTTTAATCATCATATCATTGGGATGTGCTGTTGATTTAGAATGTTGCATGAACAAAGTACAGGATCTTCCCAATTCCTGACATTTTCCACATAACGCTTCTAAATGTGGCGCACTAGATTTTTTATCATCTGCTCGTTGCTGTGGGGGTCTTTGTTTATAGGGCAAAACGTCTTCTCCACATTCTTTGCACGCCTGTGGTGTATCTGACCAACTATGTGCGCTACTCCAACGATGACCACAAGAGCAGGCATACAGACCAAATGCTTTCTTCCCTTTAGGATGCCAGGGTTTTTCTCTGCCAATTTTTTCTTGTCCTCGTGCGGGTTTAGTGGGAGAAAGTTCTCTCGCAACAAATCTTTTTTCTCGAGCCTGGTAGTAATCAACGGCATCTACATCAGTATCATCTACATCAGTATAATAACCCGCGCCTGCGCCATATGGCACAACACTATCTCTTTGTCTTGCGGACTCCTGAAAAAATGCACTGGGTGGCAGCGGCGGTGCAGCAGCAGCCGAAGTACTCGCTGTGACGCTCGATCTTTGCATACCCGACCGCTCCCCAGATCCACGATACGCACCATAAACGTCATCGTCCCGTCCATGCGCTGATCTATAAACAGCAGCTGGAGGCGGCGCATAAGTAGATCTCCCATCATATTCAGAAAATCGTTGCGAACGATCACTAGCAGATTTCTGTTTTGAGAAAAAATGTCCCATCTCCGCCAACTCCCTAGCAATTAAATAACAGCTGAAAATTCATGATAGATGACGCTTAAAACCCGTTTAAATGACTATCCTTTTCTTGATTCCAACAAAACAACAATGCCGATCGGTATAATGGATATCCTGAATAGCAAATTCAGCGAACATTTTTCGAACCCGCGTTTTGTTAAATAAAAAATGCGGCAATCCTTTTTCATGACCTTCGAGCGGTACATAAACATTTTTTTCGATCAACTTGCTTTTCGGAATGGGGAAAGGACTGTTTTCCAACTCTTGTTTTGAAAGTTTTTTGGTGACTGTAATAAAAATCATCCCGCCAGGTTTCAAAACTCTACACACTTCCGAAATTACTTTTTCGACTTCTTTTGTTCTTCCGTGATGAAGTGCTTGCGTAGACACGATGGCATCAAAAAAATTGTCTTTATACGGTAACACATCATAATGATTGGCAAGCTTAAAGCCCGCCGTCAGATTTTCTTTTTTCAACCATTCCTTGGCGATTTTAATACCCGTTTTTGATTCGTCCAAACCGTAAACATCGAACCCTTTCTTCGCTAAATAAACAACATGCCTTCCTGTACCGCAACCAAGATCCAAAATTCTTTTCACCTTGTTCTTTTTAAATAACCGCACAACTTTTGGCATATCCGCTTGCGGCTTCGTGAAAAATACCCCTTCTTTTTCAAAGATTTTATCCCATTCTTGCATCAAATATCCCCTTTCATTTTTTTGTGGATTTCAGTTTTTTGGAAAAATGTTGTAACTTATTGAAAATATGGTGCCCGAGGCCAGAATCGAACTGGCATGGGATTTGACTCCCGAGGGATTTTAAGCGCGAGCAGTAAAATAGTCAACTCTCCCCTTAATTTTTAAAGGTATTTAAGATCGACTACTTCAATTTTTTGCGCACTTTCATGCACTCTCGAGTCGTTTACAATCAATTAGCTACATTAAAATTCTTGCTTTTTTAACCAGTATGTTACATAATATGTAAGTTACTGGAGCATTTTATGGAAGATATCCGACAATATACGCTGCATGACATCATTGATTATTTACATTTGATGTCCTATTTGAAGCACTATAAGGCCCCTCATCGCAAAATCAACACCTTGCTCAAAACAGGTACACTAATCCGCGTCAAAAAGGGCCTCTATGTGCTTGGGGACAGCTATCGCGATGAACCGATTTGCCTCGAACTATTGGCCAATCTAATCTATGGCCCCTCTTACATCTCACAAGAATATGCGCTGCAATATTACAATCTGATTCCCGAGCGCGTCGTTACCGTCACCTCTATGACCTGTAAACGCAACAAACACTTTACCACCCCATTCGGCATATTCGACTACACCTATCTGAATCTTAAACGATTTCGAGTGGGTGTGGACTGGCAACCGTTTCGTGATAATATTCGACTCCTTATTGCGTCACCAGAAAAAGCCATCGCCGATACATTAATACAATACCATGATATCAAAACACTCTCTGATATGCGGACGCACTTAATAGATAATATGCGCATAGAAACTGATGCGATCAACACTTTAAATTTAAATCGTTTAGAAAAAATCGCACAAACCTATTGCCACCCCATCGTCACATTATTTTTTAACACATTAAAAAGAGGTTTATAATGGATGAAGTCATTCTTGCCATGCTTGCTGAATATCATTGTAAAACCGATATTGATTACGAAAATGCCTTAAAGGAAATCATGCAAGAAATTGCGCTGGCAGGATTATGGCGTGCTAAATTTTTTGAGCACGCTGCATTTTACGGTGGAACGGCATTGCGCATTTTATACCGATTAAATCGATTCAGTGAAGATTTAGATTTTTCACTTTTAAAGCCCAACAAACAATTTAATCTAGATGCTTATTTAAATGCGATTCAAAGCGAACTACAGGCATTTGGATTTGACACGACCATTCAAATGAAAGAAAAAAATATCGATACAGATATTCAATCCGCGTTTTTAAAAGCCAACACGCAAACACATTTAATACGCACTCATGCACCCCCTGCTATTCAACAAGTCGTTCACCAACAAAAACAAATGAAAATAAAATTAGAAATTGATATCGATCCGCCCGGACATTTTAACACCGAGACAAAAACACTGATTCGACCAATTCCTTTTTGGGTAAAATCCTATTGTTTACCAGACTTATTTGCGGGCAAACTTTCAGCCGTACTGGGTCGTCAGTGGCAAACACGTGTCAAAGGCCGAGATTGGTATGATTTTGTATGGTTTGCACAAAGACAAACTCCGCTACATCTTGTACATTTAGAAGCACGTTTAAGACAATTCGGTTACTATAAGGAAAAATCGCCACTTGAGCCTAGCACTGTAAAACAATTACTAATGAATAAAATCCAACAATTAGATATTACACAAGCTAAAAACGATATTAAAAAATTCATCAAAAACACATCGGATTTGCAAGGATGGTCTGTGGCGCTATTCACCACCATCGTTAAGCAACTTACCTTTGTTTAATGAACAGAAGCGGCGGGTCTGATCCACCAGTGTGCCATTTTAAGAAATAAAATTAGACAAAAAATGAACAAACCGATAAAACTCTTGATACTGGTGCCCGAGGCCGGAATCGAACCGGCATGGGATTTGACTCCCGAGGGATTTTAAGTCCCTTGCGTCTACCTATTCCGCCACCCGGGCTATGGGGTGTATCTTGGAGGCTGGGGTCGGGATCGAACCGGCGTACACGGTTTTGCAAACCGCTGCATGACCATTCTGCCACCCAGCCGAAACCTAGGGTCTGTTCAACTGAGCTCGTAGGTTGGGCTGAGCGGAGTGAAGCCCAACAATTTTATCCAACAATGTTGGGCTTCGCTCCGCTCAGCGCCAACCTACATTTCGTTTGGCCCAGCCTACCGTTAATATAACTGGAGCGGGAAACGAGGCTCGAACTCGCGACCCCAACCTTGGCAAGGTTGTGCTCTACCACTGAGCTATTCCCGCAACTAATCAGCCCACGTATTCTAATCAAGCAGCGCGTTCTGTCAAGCAAACCCTTGATTCAATAATCTACTCTATCGTGAAATCGGGCCAGGCGGCCTTCAAATACATGCACATTGTCCATAAAGTCAGCCCAGCAGCGATATATAACAAAACATAGCCTATATCTGTCAAAAATTTGGGCATTATTGGCGTAGCAACCAACAGGGTCACGATCGCCACAATCTGCATGGTTGTCTTCACTTTGCTCACATAACTGACGGCGACGCTCGCACGTTTGCCTAGTTCTGCCATCCATTCGCGCAATCCAGACACGGTAATTTCCCTGCCAGCGATAATGGCAGCGGGCAACGCAATATCATGAAAATAGGGATTACCAACCATAAAAATTAATGCAATAACAACCATTAACTTATCCGCAATCGGATCTAAAAATGCACCAAACGATGAAGACTGCTTCAAGCGTCGTGCTAAATAACCATCTAACCAATCAGTGATGCCAGCTAATGCAAAAATAATAGCAGCAAAAAAATTAGCCCACTTAGAAGGCAAATAAAACACCAACACGAAAACAGGAATTAATAATAACCGTGTAAACGTCAATGTCATGGGCAGTCGCATAGTAAAATCCTTAATCACCTGACGATGTTGGGCGACATCATAACAAACTTCATTCTACCTTGCCATGCAAAGCATCGTAAATCTGATGAGCAAGCGTTTGGCTCACGCCAGACACTTTCGATAAATCTTGAACACTGGCATTTTTGACGCCTTGCAAACCACCAAAATGCGTTAATAATGCAAGACGGCGTTTTTTGCCAATGTCCGCAATATCTTCCAGAATAGAATGGCGTTGATATTTATTACGTTTTGCGCGATGTCCGGTAATGGCAAATCGATGCGCCTCATCGCGTATTTGTTGAATCAATCGAAACGCTAACGAATCCATCTCCAAATGAAATGGTTGGTTGGTATGTGAAAAATAAATGGTTTCTAAGCCAACTTTTCGCCCTTCTCCCTTTGCAATACCCATTAACATCACATCATCAATTTGCAATTCTTCAAACACGTTCATCGCTTGCGTCAATTGACCTTTACCGCCATCCACAATCACAATATCCGGCAACGGTTTTTCTTCTTTTTTTAATCGCGCATAACGTCGACGCATCGCTTGTTGCATCGCCGCATAATCATCACCGGGCGTGATATTGTCAATATTAAAACGACGATAATCTTTTTTAATTAACCCACGATCCGTAAAGACAACACAAGACGCGATGGTTTCAGTACCCATCGTATGACTGATATCAAAACATTCGATACGTTTTGGCGCGTGCGACAGTTTACAAAATTCCTTTAAATCTAATAATTTTTGGTGAATATCAGCATTCGTCGACAGGCGTGTTGTCAGTGCTTGTTGCGCACTAGAGAATGCCATATTGATCCACGCGGCACGCGCCCCTTTTACATGTTGTTTGATAGCGACCTTATGCTTCACCCTTGTATTGATCGCCGCGCTAATTAATTTTAGCTGATCAATTTTATCATTAACAATGATTTCATTCGGCATTTCTTCGGCAGACAAATTCAAATAATACTGTTGAATAAACCCCGTTAACACCTCAGACAAATTCGCATTGATATTGCGCTTTGGAAATAATGTTTTACAGCCCAACACGCGTCCAAACCGAATCATCAAAATAGAAACACAAGATAATCCGAGCTTTTGTGAAATCGCCACCACATCAATGTTCGAATTTTTTACACGCAGCGTTTGCGTCTTTTGTATCTCGCGCAGCTCATGTATTTGATTGCGATAACGCAACGCTTCTTCATATTGCAACTGTATTGAAGCAGCGTTCATTCGTCGCGTCAATTCTTGGATGATTTCTTGATTTTTACCTTCTAAAAATAATTTGACGTAACGGATATCATTCGCATAATCTTTTTGCGAAATAAAATTCACGCAAGGCGCCGAACAGCGGCCAATTTGATATTGCAAACAAGGTCGTGTGCGCGATTTAAAAAAAGTATTTTTACACGAACGAATGCGAAAGAGCTTTTGCAACAACATCACGGTTGATTTGACATAGCCGCCGTGCGGATAGGGGCCAAAATAATACGCCAATTCTTTGCGCGCACCGCGATAAGAAAAAAGACGCGGATAATCGTCTTTTGATAGGGCAATATACGGGTAACTTTTATCATCTCGAAAGTCGATATTATAGTGCGGATGGTGTTTTTGAATCAAATCAGTTTCGAGCAACAACGCATCACTTTCGGTTTGTGTCACAATTACTGCTATCGATGCGATTTGACCCACGAGCGTAATTGTTTTTGGATCTTGCCGTTTGTTTTGAAAATATTGCGTAACGCGTTTTTTGAGATTTTTGGCTTTGCCCACATAAATCAAACGCCCTTCCCGATCAAACATCTGATAAACACCCGGGCAAGTGGTTAATGTGGAAAGAATCGTTTTGTGGTCAAACATAATTTTATACGTATCATGCCGGCGACAATGCTAGCCGCCATCGACAATCCCTTGACGCAATGCCAGCAAGGTCAATTCAACATCGCTTTTAACACCTAATTTTTCGAACAAACGATAGCGATAGGTGTTAACCGTTTTAGGACTTAAGTGTAACGTATCCGCGATAAGCTGTGGTTTTTCACCTTTCGTGATCATAATCATCACCTGCAACTCGCGCTCTGATAACGAATCAAATGGCGTCGCATCTTTGCCTGCATAACGTCTTAATGCAAGATTTTGCGCAATTGAAGGGCTAATATAACGCTTGCCAGCAAACACTTCGCGAATAGCGCGAACGACTTCCTTAATATCACAATCCTTTGTAATATAACCGGAAGCTCCTTCTTCTAATAATCGAGTCGGAAAAATATCACTTTGACAAACCGTCAAGGCTAAAATTTTCATCTCGGGATTAATCCGAATCAACTTGCGCGTTGCTTCCATACCTCCCATCCCCGGCATTTGTAAATCCATTAACACAACATCAGGCTGGCATTCTCGTGCCAAACGCACAGCATCTTCACCGCTTTCTGCTTCTCCAACTACTTCAATGTCCGAGGTTTCGGACTTTAACAAGGCAATCGTTCCCTGACGAATAAATTTCAGATCATCCACGATCATCAATCGAATTCCCCTGGACATAATTTGCTTCCTTTTTAGTTAATTGAAGAATCCTCGCATAAATAATGTTGTAACCCGACAACGGCGGGTTACAACATTACTTGGCGGAGAGGGAGGGATTTGAACCCCCGGAGCCCTTGCGGGCTCAACGGTTTTCAAGACCGTCGCAATAGACCACTCTGCCACCTCTCCGGTCTGTGCCGCTTCAGACATGCATCTTTGTAAGCCAAAGCATACAGCAAAGTAATTCAAGAGCAAAGCAATTCTATTAAAAAACCTTACATAAAATAAGCCTAAATCTCATCACATTTCAAGAACTCGGCCGCTTGCAGCCGAGTTGTTGAACGCCAAACATGAACGTTCACATAAAAATAAATTCGTAACCTATTGATTTTAATAATTCTTAGACAAACCAATAAAATATGATAGAATACGCGTACCAATAACTTCATGAGGTGATTTATGAGCTTTCAAGAATCTTTAGTAAAACGCAATACATCGGCCTTAAGCGCCAACAGTGTATTACGCAAAACATATGCTTTGTTATCCGTGACCTTACTGTTTAGCGCCTTAGCAGCAGCTTGGTCAATGGTCTCTGGCGCAGCACCGGTTAATCCTATCTTAATGATTATCGGCTATTTCGCTCTCCTATTTTTAACGTCTGCTTTGCGCAAAAGTCGCTGGGGAATTCTCGCTGTTTTTGCCTTAACGGGATTGTTGGGATATACATTAGGACCCATTTTAAATTTCTATATCAATGGATTTAGCAACGGCAGCCAAATGATTTTAACCGCCTTTGGTGGCACAGGCATCATCTTTTTTGCGTTGTCGGCTTATGCGTTAACCACAAAAAAAGATTTTAGTTACATGGCAGGATTTATTTTTGCTGCATTCATTGTGGCATTTTTGATGGGTATTTTAACGTTTTTCTTTCAATCACCCGTTTTCATGACATTAATCTCGGGCGTTTTTATTCTGATCAGTTCGGGATATATTTTGGTTCAAACCAGCATGATTATCAACGGCGGGGAAACCAGCTATATCATGGCAACAGTGGGATTATATGTGGCGTTATTTAATATTTTTGTGAGTCTATTACAGATCTTGTCAATCTTTTCAGGGAATCGGAATTAATTTTAATTGTCCTCCGGGCTCATGGAGCCCGGGGATCAGACTTAAATTACCTTAAGATTATTCATATACGGCTGCAGCACTTCCGGAATGTGAATGCGACCATCTTTGTCTTGATAGTTTTCTACAATCGCAATCAACGTACGACCCACGGCCAAACCAGAACCATTTAAGGTATGCACATATTCAGGCTTTTTAGTTTTGGGATTACGCCAGCGCGCTTGCATGCGGCGCGCCTGAAAACTTTCAAAGTTACTGCAGGACGAAATTTCGCGATAACAATTTTGACTGGGCAACCACACTTCTAAATCATAGGTTTTCGCCGCCGAAAACCCTATATCGCCCGCACATAAACTCATCACGCGGTACGGAAGTTTTAAATTCTTCAAGATACATTCAGCTTCTGAGGTTAACTCTTCTAATGCCGTATAGGAATCATCCGGCTTCACGATACGTACGAGCTCAACTTTTTCAAATTGATGATGGCGAATCATCCCACGCGTATCTTTTCCATAAGAACCCGCTTCGCTGCGAAAACATGAGGTATAACAAACAAATTTTTCAGGCAAATGTTTTTCTTCAATAATAGAATCGCGCACGATATTAGTCACCGGCACTTCGGCGGTTGGAACTAAATATAACTCATTTTCGCCTTTCACTTTAAATAAATCTGCTTCAAATTTTGGCAATTGACCGGTACCAAAGAGCGCATCTTTATTTACTAAATACGGCACGGAAACTTCTGTATATTGATGCTCTTCGGTATGCACTTCTATCATAAATTGAATGAGCGCACGCTGTAACTGCGCGAATTTTCCATACAAAACAACAAAACGTGAACCAGACATTTTGGCAGCGGTTTCAAAATCCATTAATCCCAATTGCTCACCCAAATCGACGTGATCTTTGGGTTTAAAGTCAAATTTAGGGATGTCACCCCACTTGCGCACTTCAACGTTTTTAGTTGCGTCTAGCCCGGCAGGTACTGATTCATGTGGCAGATTGGGCATATTCCATAAAAATTCATTGAGTTGATCTTGAATTTGATTTAGCGCATCTTCAGCGGCTTTTAATTCATCGCCTAAGCTAGCCACTTCGGCAAGTAATGGCTTGATATCTTTGCCTTTTGCTTTAGCCTGACCAATCAATTTAGAACGCTCATTGCGTTTGGCCTGCAAGTCTTCTGCTTTGACCTGGGATTTTTTACGAGCCGTTTCTAAGCGTTGAAACTCGGCTGTATCCAAATCAAAGCCACGCTTTTTTAAGTTTTTCGCCACAACTGATAAATTATCGCGCAAATATTTTACATCGAGCATATGCCCTATCCTTTCGTTAATTAGTGTCGGATCGAGTATAACAAAAGTTTTGCCATTCCGCAGCTCAGAGCTGCCAACAAGAGGCCTCCTGAGATGCTTGCCACGCCTGGCTTGCAGCAGCTCAGAGCTAGGTGGATTACAAACGATAAGATATGGCTTACATTTTTGC
>MGXQ01000080.1:0-12732 GCA_001801405.1 Gammaproteobacteria bacterium RIFCSPHIGHO2_02_FULL_42_13
ACCGCCGTATGCGACATCGCACGTACGGTGGTGTGAGAGGACGGCGAGGTGACTCGCCTCCTACTCGATTAAGGTGAATAAATATTCCCGTATTCCGCTTCGCTCCATACGGGCTACATTTGCTGCGTAGCAGATTCAAATGACAAAAATATTGAAACCATGACTAAACCAATATCCCACCGTATCTGCATCGCCCCGATGCTAAAATATACTGATCGTTATTATCGTTATTTGATGCGTCTGATGACAAAACATACGATGTTATATACCGAAATGGTGGTTGCGCATTCGATCAATGATCAAAGTGAAAAACGTCTCTTGGATTATCATGCGATTGAACATCCGGTGGCATTACAGTTGATCGGTAACGATCCCGCTGTTTTGGTACAAGGCGCCTTATTAGGCGAGCGCTATGGCTATGATGAAATTAATTTGAATTTGGGTTGCCCCAGCAATCGCGTTAAAAAAGCGGGATTTGGTGGTGTTATGATGGCTGATGTGGCATTGAGTGTTGATTGTTTTCGAGCAATGCAAGAAGCGGTAAAAATGCCGGTAACGATAAAAATTCGCTTGAGTCATCAGGAAGAATTTATTTGTTCAGATTTTGCCGATTTTGTTCGTCAATCGAGCGAAGCAGGGTGTCGGGTTTTTATCATTCATGCGCGAACGATGCTGGATCAAAAGCGCCCGGCCAGAGCACATCGTCACTCAGCGGTTAATTATGAAGCCGTGTATCAGCTCAAACGCGATTTTCCAGATTTAGAAATTGTTATCAATGGTGGTATTGCGTCGATTGAATCGATGCAAGTGCATTTAAAGCATGTGGATGGCGTGATGGTTGGTCAAGCAGCTTGCCGTGATCCTTATTTATTTTCAGCGGTGGATCGCGTATTTTTCGCAGATGATCATGAAGCGCCCTCCCGACAAGATATTTTAAACCAATATTTAGATTATGTTGAAAAAGAATCGGTCGATGATTTGCCCAAACGCCAATATATGTTACGTCATATCGTGAATTTGTTTCGCGGCATGCCTGGTGCCAATGAATTGCGCAAAGAATCGGCAGAATATGCTCGACAAGGAAGCATGCGAAAAATGCGCAAGTTATATTAGAAATAAAAGGCCAAAAAAAACGCCGGAATAAATCCGGCGTTTTTTGTTTTTACTTAACGAATTAAGCAAAATTCCATAACAGATCCAACCCAATGGTATCCGGTGTTGCAGCAAATACATTATGCCAGTTTGAAGGGGCAAAATAATGATTATATGCAAAGCGTGCACCAAATTGTTGATAGTTATATTGGCAACCCATACCACCATTAAAGGCAAAGCCATTATAATATTCTGTGGCTGCAGTGGCAGTAGCACCGCCTGCACGAGACCAAGAGTTATAATAGGTAGATGTGCGCAGATAGTTTACACCACCTTTTGCGAAAGCTTCAAAACCATAGCTTAATGGCATGTAATAATAACCATTGTAGTAAAAGTCGTATGGTGTACGAATATCTACTTTACCATAGGATTGATTTGTCGTCATATCACTGGCTTTATACCCTTGTGTACCAATATAGGTATAACCGAATTCATGTCCGAAGCTACGTGAGAAACGTTGGCCTACAAACAGGCTAAATCCAGTACCTTTGTGATCGAGGTTGTAAGTTGGTTGATTAGCATTGACAGACGTTGTGATGTTGCCATCAGCATTTCCTGCATAACCAGATGATAATGCAGCATTGTAATTAGCACCAGCACCGACGTACCAAGTGTTAATATGGGGAGCAGGGGCACGATAAGCACCAGCGCCTGCAGCAAAAGCGAAACCACTGACAGCTAAACCAGCTGCGGCGATAACACTTGTAACTAAAATTTTGTTCATACTAAAGAGTCCTCTTATTTCATCATTAAAATTAACGTTAAATTCATCCAACCGTGGACGAATTAGAAACAGCATATCGATAAATACAGAAAAAATCTAGCTTTTCACGCTGTTTTTTTTAAAAAAACGAAAAAAGTTGTTTTTTTTTATTATTTTTTAAGAATTTTTTCAAAAAATTGAAAAGCTACTTATTAAATGTTTATTTAAGTTATATAAAATATAAAAATTAACACTTAACGCCGTGCATTTTACGAATAATAAAAAAAAACGCAAGTAAAGTTGTAAAGTTCTATTATTAATTCGCCGAAACGTATTAAAATTAATAAAAACAGAACAATAAAAAATCAAACATATTATTTTTGATTAGTTTTCTTTCTCTTTATTGCGCAAGGTGAGAATTTCATGACCAGTTTCAGTCACTAAAATCGTATGTTCCCATTGTGCGGAAAGACTATGGTCTTTTGTAACCACTGTCCAGCCATCGGGCAAACATTTAATGTGACGTTTTCCGGCGTTAATCATCGGTTCGATCGTAAAAATCATTCCGGGTTGCAAGAGAACACCAGTTCCCGCGATACCATAATGTAAAACGCTCGGCTCTTCATGAAATTGTTTGCCAATGCCGTGACCACAATATTCTCTGACTACTGAAAAATGGTTTGTCTCTGCATGGGCTTGAATAACCGCGCCGATATCGCCTAAATGTGCGTTCGGTTTTACTTGGTTGATGCCTAGAAATAAACATTCTCGTGTGACGCGCATTAAGCGTTCAGCGAGCGTTGACGGGGTTCCAATACAAAACATTTTGCTGGTGTCACCATGATAGCCATCTTTTATAACGGTAATATCAAGATTAACAATATCGCCGGATTTTAGTTTTCGATCGCCTGGAATGCCGTGACAAACCTGCTGATTAACGGAAGTGCAAATGCTTTTTGGAAAGCCTTTATAGTTAAGTGGCGCTGGAATGGCTTTTTGGACATTAACTATATAGTCATGACAGAGCTGGTCGAGAGCCTCAGTCGTTACCCCCGCTTTTACATGAGGGTGGATCATGTCGAGCACTTCGGCGGCCAGGCGGCCGGCTACCCGCATTTTTTCGATTTCTTTGGGCGTTTTTATGAATATGCTCATGTTTTTGCCTATACAAATTGTTGTATTGAAAAAAGTATGGTATAAACCGGCACAGTGAATATCAATGTAAATATTCATTAAAAACACACCCGCGTCGACAACTATGGCTGGGGTGCTGATCATCTGTTAAGCAGATTGAGAGGTGCAGTCGTAGGACGAGGGGAGGCATAAACCCCAGAGGAGACTTTAAGTTATGGCTACGATGAAAGATTTATTGCGTGCGGGCGTCCATTTCGGACATCAATCCCGCTATTGGAATCCCAAAATGGCCCCGTATATATATGGAGTTCGAGATAAGGTTCATATTATTAACCTCGAAAAGACGTTACCCATGCTCAACGAATCCATTGAATTTTTAGCTAATGTAGCGGCTCACAAAGGTAAGATTTTGTTTGTAGGGACGAAATTAGCGGCGAAAAGCTTGGTAAAAAAAGCGGCAGAGCGCATTGACATGCCTTATGTGGATTGGCGTTGGTTGGGTGGCATGTTAACCAATTATAAGACGATTCGTCATTCTGTTAAGCGATTGAAGGTGCTAGAAAAGCAATTTGAGAAACAAGACTTTGGCAAGTTGACGAAAAAAGAGATTTTGCAGCTAACACGTGAAAAGGATAAATTAGCTCGAAATTTGGGTGGCATCAAAGAGATGGGTGGATTGCCCGATGTTTTATTTGTTATTGACGTGGGTCATGAGCGCAATGCCATCAAGGAAGCGCAAAAATTACATATTCCAATCGTGGCTGTCGTGGATACCGTCTATAGTCCTGATGGTATTGATTATGTTATCCCGGGGAATGACGATGCCATTCGTTCGATTGAATTATATTTAAATGCGATTGTTGAAGGCGTGTTAGAAAAACGTGCTGAAGCGTCTTATTTAAACGAGGAGAAAAAAGAAGAGAAGAAAGAATCTGTAAAAATTAAAAAAGCGTCGAAAATCGAAGCAGTTGAAGAAGTTGAAGAAGTTGAAGAAGTCGAAGAAGTCGAAGAAGTCGAAGAAGTCGAAGAAGTCGAAGAAGTCGAAGAGGAGACTCCTGTCGACCAAAATGAAACGACGGAGGAATAATAATGACGATTACCGCTGAGCAAGTTCGTGATTTACGCCAAGCAACCAGTTGTGGAATGATGGATTGTAAGAAAGCATTACAAGAATCCAATGGTGATATGACTCAAGCGGTTGAGCTCTTGCGCAAGAAAGGAATAGCGAAAGCGGCCGGTAAAGCGGGTCGTATTGCTGCAGAGGGCGTTATTCAATTGAAGGTTTGTGAAGAAGATAAAAAGGCGGCCTTGGTTGAAATTAATTGCGAGACTGATTTTGTTGCGCGAGATGAGAATTTTAAAAAATTTGCCACGCAAGTTGTTGATACCGTACTCGGCCATCAAATTGCGGATGTTGATGTGTTAAAGAACACGTCTATTGATGGTGAGAAAACAGTTGAAAATGTTTGCCAAGAACTCGTGCTAAAATTAGGCGAAAATATTCAAGTGCGTCGCATTGCGTTATTGCAAAGCAATGATATTTTGGGAGCCTATGTGCATGGCGGCCGTATTGGTGCAGCGGTTGTCATGAGCGGTGGGACGGTGGATCTTGCAAAAGAAATTGCCATGCATGTGGTGGCGAACAAACCACAATATGTGTCACCGGACTTCGTGCCTGAAAATATTTTGGAAAAAGAAAAAGAAATTTATCGCGCGCAAGTATTAGAAAGCGGTAAGCCTCAGAATATCGTTGATAAAATTGTCGATGGCCGCGTTCAAAAGTTTTTAAAAGAAGCCTGTTTGATCTATCAACCCTTTGTCAAAAATCCTGATATAACCGTGGAAGATTTGTTGAAAGAGAAAAAAGCCACCATACAATCTTTTATACGCATAGAATTGGGTGAAGGCATTGAAAAGAAAAAAGATAATTTTGCAGAAGAGGTCATGGAGCAAGTCAAAAAGAAATAACGCGGATACTATGAAAAACACACAGCCTGTATACAATCGCATTTTATTGAAACTGAGTGGTGAAGCGTTATCAGGTGAAGGTGGATTTGGCGTCGGTGCCGAATCGCTTGATCGTATCGCGAGTAGCATTCGAGATTTGCATCAGCTTAATATTGAAATTGGCATGGTGATTGGCGGCGGCAATTTATTTCGCGGCGAAGCATTGGCGCAGCATGGGTTTGATCGGATTACGTCTGATCAAATTGGAATGATGGCAACCATTATGAATGGGTTGGCGTTGCGAGATCGTTTTTTGCGAATTGGATTGCCGACGCATGTTATGTCTTCTATTGCGGTTCAAGGGATTGTTGAAACTTATGATCGGTCATTAGCGATTGGTCATTTAAAGGCAAAGCATATTGTTATCTTTGTGGGCGGGACCGGTTGCCCATTGTTTTCAACGGATTCCGCGGCGAGTTTGCGTGGTATTGAAATCGGCGCCGATATTATTTTAAAAGCAACGAAAGTGGACGGCGTTTATTCCGATGATCCCAAATCCAATCCAAATGCTGAGCGATTTGATCGTTTAACCTATCAAGATGTCTTAGAAAAACAATTAAAAGTGATGGATGCAACGGCCATTTGCCTAACGCGAGATTATCATATGCCATTGCGTGTTTTTAATATGAATACGCCAGGTATTTTAAAGAAAATTGTTTTAGGGTCAAACGATGGAACTCGTATTGAGTAGTAACGTAGCCTTGGTGGAACGAGCAAAGCGAGTGAAACCCAGGGTTTTCATCTGCAAGCAGCGGAGATTTCTTAATTTAAATTGAAGGAAGAATTTATGAATGCAATTGTTCAAGAAACCGAAGGTCGCATGAAAAAATCATTGGAAGCGTTGCGCTCGGAATTTTCGAGAATGCGAACGGCGCGCGCACATCCTTCACTGCTTGAAACTGTACATGTGTCGCATTACGGATCAGAGATGCCGTTGAACCAGCTCGCCTCTGTTGCTGTGAGTGATGCGCGCACGTTAGTGGTGACGGCGTGGGATAAATCAGCGACGCCGGCCATCGAGAAAGCGATTATGCAAGCGGAGTTGGGGTTGAATCCAGTGACGGCGGGCGACGTGATTCGCGTGCCGATTCCGCCTTTAACCGAAGAGCGTCGCAAAGAGATGTTAAAAATAGCGAGAGGCAATGCTGAAAATGCGCGAGTTTCTGTGCGCAATGTGCGACGCGATGCCAATACAAAAATTAAAGATCAATTAAAAGCAAAACAAATTAGTGAAGATGAAGATCGCCGCTTAGAAGACGCCATTCAAAAATTGACAAACCGTTATGTGAGCGAAGTCGATGCGGCGTTAGTGGCAAAAGAAAAAGATTTGATGGCAGTGTGATTTTCAACATAGCGCTAGTCCCTATATGTCAGATATGTTATCACAGTCGCTTCCGAAGCATGTTGCAATCATTATGGATGGCAATGGGCGTTGGGCTAGGCAGCAGGGCAAGCCGCGTTGGCGAGGGCATCAGGCCGGTGCCGATGCGGCGGGCAAAATCATTCAAGCGGCGATCGATCAGCATGTTGACGTCTTAAGTTTGTTTGCCTTCAGTAGTGAAAATTGGTGTCGTCCAGAAGAAGAAGTCAATTATCTGATGAAGTTGCTGCTTCATATGTTAAAAACACAGGTTAAAGAATTACATAAAAAAAATGTTGCGTTGTATGTGGCGGGAGATTTATCGCAGTTTTCTGCGCAAATTTGTGCGCATATAAAAAAAGCAGAAGCGTTGACATGCGCGAATACGGGTTTAAAGTTAATTGTTGCGGTCAATTATGGGGGGCAATGGGACATTGTTCAGGCGGCTCAACGCATTGCAGAACAGGTTGCGACGGGTGTGCTAACATTAGATCAAGTGGATGAAAAATTATTTTCACAATATTTAGTGTTATCCAACATTTCGCATCCGGATTTACTTATCCGTACGAGCGGGGAGCAACGGATTAGTAATTTCTTTTTATGGCAATTAGCGTACGCGGAGTTATATTTTACGCCGATTTTATGGCCTGATTTTGACGAGAAAGCATTTCAAAAAGCATTAGATGAATATGCTAAACGACATCGGCGCTTCGGGGGGAGGATGTGACATGACACAGATCATCTTGTTTTTATTCTCCGGTGGCACATCCCTGTGCCTCCCGCGTCAGGCGTCCCTGGACGCTAAGTCGAATAAAAACAAGATGATCTGTGTCATGGTGTAAGTATAAGGGGGGAGAGGTGAATGGTGGCGTTCTGTCACCACCATTGCATAAGTATGAGAATTAAATTATGTTAAAACATCGACTGATAACAGGTTTGATTTTATTGCTGCTGACGATTTCAGCGGTGATATTTTTACCTATTCCTTATTTTATCGGTTTGGTGAGTTTGGTGATGTTGTTGGCGGCGTGGGAATGGGCGCGCTTGATAGCCTATCAACGATGGTATACTCGCTTGGGCTATGTGGCATTGGTGGCTGTCATGATGATATTAGAATGGTATGCTCCAATAGTACCGGTGTTATTAGCAACATTAGTTTGGTGGTTCATCGCTTATTATTGGGTATTAAAGTATCCTGGTGCAAAACAGGTTTGGTCTAATGGCGTGTGGGTTCGTGGTATTATGGGCATATTAGTTTTAGTGCCGGCGTGGTTATCATTAAATGTGCTTCGTTATGCTGAACATGGGCGCGCCTTAATTTTTTTCTTATTTGTTTTAGTGTGGGCGTCGGATATTGGGGCGTATTTTGTTGGGAAAACATGGGGAAAGCGTCAATTTATGTCATTGGTCAGTCCTAAAAAAACGGTTGAAGGATTTGTGGGTGGTTTTCTGTGTGCATTGTTGGTCGCATGGATTGCAAGCACGATGGGCGTATTTTCGCTGAGCAATGGGTTCATGATAATCGTATTGGGCGCTGTCGTGTCGTTATTTGCTATTTTGGGTGATTTGCTTGAAAGCATGGTAAAGCGGTCTGCGGGCGTAAAAGATACGGGTCATTATTTGCCGGGACATGGAGGATTGTTGGATCGCATCGATAGTTTGCTGGCGGCTGCGCCGATTTTTTTGTTGGGATTAATTTTGTTAAATTCGTTATAATTAAATCATTCGAAATGGTCATCTTATGTCCATAGAGATCATGCCGAGACCTGTGAAAATAGCATTTTCTGCAAAACAGGAGATATTGATATTTATTCAGTGGTTATTTAGTGTATTATATCGTGGAACTTTTTTCAGGTCGTCCTGTTTCGATGCGTGTGCAGCGTGGGGCATGGGGATCAGCATGTTTTTATATGAACGTCGGATTTGATAAATTATGCGGAAACGATATTGGCTGAGCATTCTTTTTTTATTTTGCTTTACGCTGACGGCACAGGCTGGCGGTAGCTTTGTGGTGAAGAAAATTCAAGTGGAGGGCTTGCAAGGAATTCCGGCGAGCACCGTCTATGGTTACTTGCCCGTCACGGTGGGCGATTCCGTTAACGATCAAAATAGTTCTGAAATTATTCAAGCGTTATATAAAACCGGATTCTTTGACAATGTGGCGTTAGGCCGGGACGGCAATACATTAATTATTAAAGTGGTGCAACGACCGATTATCAGTCGTATTCAAATTACGGGCAATAAATTAATTCCAACGGACAAGTTGAAAGAATCGTTAAACACGATTGGATTTAAAGAAGGACATGTTTTTAGTTCATCCATGTTAGAGAATATTAAGTCATCGTTAAAGCATGAGTATTTTATACTAGGTAAATATAATGCGCGCGTCGATGTGACGGTGACGAAAGAAGCACGGAACCGCGTCTTAGTGGGAGTGACTATTTCTGAAGGTACAGTTGCAACCATTCATCAGATTAAAATCGTCGGGAATTATGCGTTTAGCGAACGGATGTTGTTACGGCAATTGAAATTATCAACGCCGGGATTGTTTTCTTGGATGAATCATAATGACCAGTATTCACGTGAAAAATTAGAAGCGGATATTGAGACCTTGCGTTCCTATTATATGGATCGCGGTTATTTAAGGTTTGATGTCATTTCTTCGCAGGTATCTATTACGCCGGATCATAAGCAAGTTTATATTGCGCTGCATATTAATGAAGGATCTCAGTATAAAATCAGTGATTATACCGTATTGGGAAAATCCATTTTGCCTACTGAAGCCGTGTCAAAATTAATTCAGCTCCAAAAAGGACAGGTGTTTTCGCGTCAAGCAGTCGTGGCAGCGAACAAACGCATTACGGATGCATTGAGTGCGCAAGGATATGCAAATGCAAACGTGAAAATAACGCCTAAAATAGATGATAAAACTAAAACAGTCTTCTTAACCTTTCAAGTGGTGCCAGGTCCTCGTATCTATGTGCGGTACGTTACCTTTTCAGGTCACTATAAAACAAATGATACGACGTTGCGTCGTGTGTTGATGCAATTTGAGGGAAGTATTTTATCGCCCAATTCTGTCGATGAGTCAAAACGTCAATTATTGCTGTTACCCTACATTAAAGACGTACAGGTGTCGACGACACCGGTGGCAGGCGAAGCGAATCAAGTGGATGTCAATTATAATGTGACCGAGCAATCTGCGGCGCAGTTGCGGGCGGGCATTTCATACTCGCAATTAGAAAAAATCATGCTGACTTTTTCCATTGATCACAAAAATGTATTTGGCACCGGTAACTCATTGTCATTATCTGCTGCGGTTAGTAACCCCAGTGCGAGTTTAAGTTTAAATTATTATGATCCACATTATACACAATCAGGGATTGGTCGCGGGATTAGCGCATATGTTAGCCACTTTAACGCCGACAAGGCGGATGTGACGGGCTATACAACCGATACGTATGGTACTGCAGTAACGTATAATTTTCCGATCACGGTGAATGATAGTTTTCAATTAGGTGGTGGTTATGAAAATAATTTATTAAACACCGGGAATTCTCCACCGAACGAACTGAAAAATTTCACCAACAAATATGGCCGACATTTTTATCAATTCCAGTTAAATGGTGGGTGGTCATCGGATGGATTGGATCGTGCTACTTTTCCGACAGCTGGGTTGAGTCAATCGGCCAGCGTATCGACGACAGTGCCGATGAGTGACGAGTCGTTGGAATATTATAAAGTTGGTTATGCTGCTTTATATTATCACCCGATTCATGCTGATTTTATCGGCGAATTGCGCGGTAACGTGGATTATGGAAATGGCTATGGAAAATACCGAGGCGAGTTGCCATTTTTCAAAAATTACTATGCGGGTGGTATGAATTCGAATCATGTGGTACGTGGTTATGATGATAACTCATTGGGACCGCTTGATTCGCAGGGGAATCCGTTGGGAGGCAAATTCGCCATATCCGGAAGTGCGGGTTTAATTGTGCCGAATCCGCTGAGTCAGAATTTGCGTACCACGGTATTTTTAGATGGTGGTAATGCTTATGATGGTGTTAAATTAAATAATTTACGCTATGCCGCTGGATTGGAGCTCGATTGGCTGAGCCCTATTGGCCTGTTAAACTTTAGTTTAGCACATGCATTAAATAACAAAAAAGGCGATGATACACAACTGTTTGGGTTTACATTTGGAACGACTTTTTAACGAAGAGGAGAAAGGTATGAAGAAAATATCAATGTTATTGGCGAGTATGGTTGGACTGTTGGTTTTGTCTACAGCGTCCTATGCGGCAGACTTAACTATCGGCGTGGTTGATTACAATAAAGTGTTGGCCGAAAATGCAACGGTCAAAACCGAATCGAGCAAGCTCCAGGAACAGTTTGATCCACAAAAAAATAAAATTATGGATTTTCAAAAAAAATTACAACAATCGATCAAGGATTTTAATGAAGGCAAAGATAAGTTGCCCGCGGTCAAGCAAGAGGCAGAAAAAACAAAGATTTCTGATGAACAAAAACAATTATTAGAGATGACCAAAACCTATCAAACGGATTTGCAAGAGGCTCGCAATAAGTCAACGATGAAAATTTTTGAGACAATTAAAACAGCCATTACGAAGATAGCGAAAGAAAAAAATATTGATATTGTCTTTTCTAATGCATCTGTGCCGTATGCGAAAGATAGTTTTGATATTACGAATGCCGTTGTTGCTGCATTGAAGTAATAATAAACGATGACAAAAACATTAGGCGAATTAGCGAAGCATATTAATGCGGAGTTAATAGGTGATGCAAATTGTGAAATCACAGGCGTTGCAACATTGCAAAGTGCCTGTGATGGACAATTAAGCTTTTTAGCTAATTCGACATATCGTCAATATCTAGCCGACACCAAAGCATCGGCGGTGATTGTTTCAAAATCGGATGCGGATGCTTGTCCGCAGGCAGCATTGATTGTGAATGATCCGTATTATGCGTATGCGCGGGTGGCAGCACTCTTTGCCAAAGTCGCTGCTGTTGTGCCGGGCATTCATGGCACAGTGGTCGTTGGGGAGAACTGTCATATTGATCCGACGGCGCGCATTGATGCATATGTAGTGATGGGCGATCGCGTATCGATTGGTCCGCGCACGCATATTTACTCGGGTTGTGCGATTGGAAATGATGTTCAGTTGGGTGCATCTTGTTGCGTATATTCAAATGTTAATATATATGATAAAACGCAGATCGGCGATCGTGTTATTATTCATAGTGGAGTTGTCATCGGTTCCGATGGTTTTGGCTTTGCGAATCATGAACATCGTTGGCATAAAGTGCCGCAATTGGGACATGTGATTGTGGGCGATGATGTAGATATTGGTGCCAACACGACGATTGATTGTGGCGCGTTGGATGATACGATTATTGAAACAGGTGTAAAATTAGATAATCAGATTCAGGTAGGGCATAATGTTCGTATTGGTGCACATACGGTTGTGGCCGGTTGCACGGGTATTGCGGGCAGTACTAAGATTGGCAGAGGCTGTATCATCGGTGGCGCGGCAATGATTGCGGGTCATCTTGAGTTAACAGATGGGGTGGTGTTGACTGGCGGGGCGATGATTACGAACTCGATTCGAACGCCTGGCATATATTCATCGGGCACAAGTTTTATGGAACATCGCGCTTGGCAGAAAAATGTGGCGCGATTTCGTCATTTGGATGAGTTAACAAGGCGTGTAAAGGCGTTAGAAGAGCAGGAAAAAAATCATGAGTAAGATGTCATTTGCAGAGATATTAGAGTGTTTGCCACATCGTTATCCTTTTTTATTAATCGATCGAGTGATTGAGTTTGAGTTAGGGAAAACGTTGGTGGCCATAAAAAATGTCAGCGTTAACGAGCCATTTTTTGCGGGTCATTTTCCGGGGCGACCGATTATGCCAGGCGTATTGATGTTAGAGGCTTTAGCGCAAGCGGGGACTATTTTGGCCTTTAAGACATTAAAAGAACTCGAACAAGATGGGGCATTGAATAATTCATTATTTTTCTTTGCGGGCATTGATAATGCGCGATTTAAGCGTGTGGTTGAGCCAGGTGATCAGTTGCGCCTGGAAGTAACATTAACAAAAATGCGTCGGAGTGTTCTTTGTGTCGATGGAATAGCGTCTGTCGATGGCGAATTAGCTTGCAGTGCGACACTCATGAGTGCCAGAAAGGACGTGAATTCATGATTGATAAGCGCGCAGTCATTGATGCAGGTGCAAAAATTGCTGGTGATGTAGCGGTGGGTCCGTTTTCTGTTATTGGGGCGGATGTCGAGATTGATTCGGGCACGTGGATTGGTTCACATGTTGTCATTAAGGGGCCGACGCGCATTGGTCATGA
>MGXQ01000080.1:12846-26320 GCA_001801405.1 Gammaproteobacteria bacterium RIFCSPHIGHO2_02_FULL_42_13
TATCGGTGATCGTAATACGTTTCGTGAATTTTGCACCATTAATCGCGGCACTGTGCAAGGCGGCGGCGTGACGACCATCGAAAATGATAATTTGTTTTTAGCGTATACACATGTCGCGCATGATTGTCATATTCATAATCATACTATTTTTGCGAACAATGCCTCGTTGGCGGGGCATGTTGAGGTCGATGACTATGTTGTGTTGGGTGGATTTTCGGCGATTTATCAATTTTGTCGATTAGGAAAACATAGTTTTTTATCGGGCGCTTCTTTAGTGATGAAGGATGTGTTGCCTTTTACTAAAGTGGCGGTTTCTAAAGACACCTATGCCAAACCCTTTGGGTTAAATACGGTGGGGTTGCGACGCCGTGGTTTTAGCGCAGAAACGATTCAATTTTTAAAGCGCGGGTATCGTATTATTTATCGGGAAGGCTTAACCATCGAACAAGCGATTCCAAAATTGCAAACCATGTTAGATGATTGTCCGGAGATTGCGCTTTATATTGAAGCATTGCAGCGTTCTTTGCACGGTATTCTGAGATAACTCGCAACATGACTCACTCTTCACTACATATCATTATTCTCGCGGGCGAATCATCCGGTGATATTCTAGGTGCCGATCTGATACATGCATTACGTCGCTTGCGTCCCGATTGTGTGATCGAAGGGATTGCGGGGTCGAAGATGATTGAAGCGGGTTGTTGTGCATTATACGCAACCGAAGATTTGTCGGTGATGGGTATTATTGATCCGTTAAAATGTTTGCCGCGTTTATTGCGGATACGCCGAGGGATTATTAAACATGTATTAAAAACAAAGCCCGATGTTTTTGTGGGGATTGATTTTCCGGATTTCAATTTGAGCATTGAGCGGGTGATAAAAAAAGCGGGCATTAAAACGGTGCATTATGTCAGTCCCTCTGTTTGGGCGTGGCGCAAGCGACGTATTCATAAAATTAAGCGTGCCGTTGATTTGATGCTAACGCTGTTGCCATTTGAAACAACGATTTATAAAGAACACCAAGTGCCTGTTCAATATGTGGGACATCCATTAGCTGATCAAATACCACTTTACTCTGACCAAATGCAAGCGCGTGAAAAATTAGGATTATCAAAAGACGCTAAAATATTAGCCATTTTGCCGGGTAGTCGTCAGATGGAATTAAAAGAGCTGGCGAATATATTTATTCAGACAGCGCGTTTATGTTTGAATCGCATGCCGCATTTAGTCGTGGTTACATCGATGATCAACGCATCGCGTCGCGCACAATTTGAAACCTATCTAAAAAGCGCTGCACCGTATTTGTCGATTAAAATTTTCGATCAACAATCGCAAGAAGTGATGTTAGCATCGGATGTTGTTTTATTGGCATCCGGGACAGTGACCTTAGAGGCGATGTTGTTGAAGCGACCGATGGTGGTCGCGTATCGGTTGAGTCGTTTTCATTATTTTATAGCGAGATGTTTAATAACGATTAAATATTTTTCGTTACCGAATTTAATTGCGAACCGAAAAATTGTGCCGGAGTTTTTGCAAAACGATGTAACGCCCAGCAATTTAAGCGCGGCGGTGTTGCATTATTTTAATGATGCCGGATTATGTCGCGAGTTAACACAGACGTATTTAGTGTTGCACCAATTGCTAAAACAGGATGCAAGCATGAAGGCGGCGGAGTATATATTGAATGCATTTGTCATCCCCGGGCATGCGCGAAGCGCATGAGCCGGGGATCCATAGCTCAAATAACAAGATCGATGTTTATTTAGGAATGGATCCTCGGCTATTTTGCTTGCGCAAAATCCCGAGGATGACAGGGCAAAAACAAGGGGTTTTACATGCAATTAATTGCCGGTGTTGACGAAGTGGGGCGCGGGCCCTTAGCAGGACCCGTAATTGCGGCGGCGGTTATCTTGGATCCTCATAAACCGATAGAGGGGTTAAAGGATTCTAAAAAGTTATCTGAAAAACGTCGTGAAGAATTATCTGAAATTATTCAATCACGCGCACTCTGTTTTGCCTTTGGTCGAGCGGAGTTTTATGAAATCGATCAAATCAATATTTTGCAAGCCAGTTTATTGGCAATGCAGCGAGCTGTCCATAATTTATCCATGTCGCCGACTGAAGTGTTAGTCGATGGAAATCGTTGTCCCGTCTTGCCTTGTTTAGTGCGTGCGATTATTAGAGGTGATCAAACCGTGCCCGCGATTAGCGCAGCATCGATCATTGCAAAGGTGTTGCGCGATCGTGAAATGATTGAAATGGATAAAATTTATCCACAATATGGCTTTGCATTGCATAAAGGTTATCCAACCAAGCAGCATGTAGCGGCTTTAGCTGAGTTTGGTGTATCGAGAATTCATCGACGCTCATTTGGGCCGATAAAGTGCATCTTAAATTCACAAAAAGATAAATTAAATATGATCTCTTAAGATTTCCTTAAGTTTTTTGCTTTACAATTCAGCCAATTATTTTATGATGAGATTTCTCGTCGCTATCGCTCCTCGAAATGACACGGGTTTATGCTTGTCATTTCGACGACCATAGGGAGGAGAAATCTCTCCCCTTACGATTAATACAAAGAAAAAAGGATCTTCTTAATGCCGAAAACCTCACTTGATCATTTGAATGTTGAAGATATTACTAATGTCGAAAAACCATTACCACCGGCGCGCTGTCTTTTTGATGCGGCAACTAATCAGGAATATCTTGCAGGTGTCGATGAATTATCAAAACAGTTAGCTGCCCAGTTGAAAAGAAAATATCATCATGGCGGCTTAGGCAAAGTGTACCCGTATATTTTTGATGCGCATAAGCTAATCGAATTGGAATCGCTATCATATGAAACGTTAATAACGTGGGCGCGCATATTATTTTATGGCAAACGGGCGAGTCAAGACAGTAATCCCATTAAAGCCTTGCGCGTTTTGCGCTTACTATTATTAGCGCCTTCGCTTACGCCCGCTCAATTGGTTGAGATTGAATGTTTTGCAGCTTTTATTTATTTTCGTGGCGATACGATTGGCAAAAGAAAAGGAATAGCACCAGTGTTACTGCCAAATTTGCCCATGGCGCTACATTGTTTAACCCGTGCTTATCAAGATTATAGGTTATCGGTACCCAGATATGAGTCAGCCGGTGGAGCTGTGCCCGCAGAGTCTGAAGAGCCATTACAGATAAGACGTATGCCAGATTATTTGATTTTTTTGCTAGCATATCTGGAGCATGATTTAGCAGCAAAAAAAACCAAGTTCTCTCCCGAAGCGCAACGGTCTCTTGTGCGCGATATGTCTGAATTAGAAAACATATGGGGAATAAAATATGAGTTTGAGGAAGGAGAGGGCTTATCTGAGCCATCGTTGGCTTTAGCCTACTTGCTCAATCACTGTAAGGCTTTGATTCAGTCGGAAGATCAGCCGGAGCTCAAGGGTGCCAATTATTTAGTGAAAATAGTATCCTCGCCCGAGATGTTGCAGACTTTTTTATTAGAAAATCATTCGGGCGGAGATGAATATGGCGTAGTCGCACCTATGGCTGGTGGAGGTGCTGGCGCAGCACCTCAGAAAATGGCTAAACATTTTTTTATGCGTACGCTATCGACAGCATGGCGTGCATCAGAAATGACAGCATCTCGATTAGAAATCATTCTGACCTATGTGGCGAGGATTGTTCAGCAAAAATTAAGGGAGCGACAGTTTAACGGGTTGAGTGACGCGTTATTACAATTTTTTAATTTTGGTGTTCAATTATTTTCGGTCGATTCACAACTGACGTCTGCGATGATTAAAAAAATATGGGATGACGAGAAAGATGGGATTGAGCCATTCGTTGGTGACGCTGAATTGCCTTCTTCTGCGTTACAGTGTTTACTTGATATTGTTCGTTTTCACCTTGTTACATGTCATCATGATTTGAGTTTAATACAGGATGGTTTTTACGGCGCTGGAGAATTTTTACCACAGTTGGGTGATTTTGCGGAAGCTGAATGTGTTTTAAAGCAACGAGTGGTAGATCGGAGGCTTGAGGCCGCAGATATGACCGCTGAAATATCGGCAGCCGTGCCAGCACAGATACAATTAGAAACGAATGCATATTATCAATGTGTTGCTGTGGCGCAGCAATTTTTTAATATGGCGAAAACGCATCCTGCGCAACCAAAAAAATATCTTGAATTAGGCTTGCGTTATTTGCTCAAAGGATTTTCTATTTTAGAGAATGGCACCATTAACAAAGAGATGTATTTTAGAATCGCTTACCCTGGAGGGTCGTCACGCATTGATTATATTAAACGGATTACGACTGATGCTGTCGCTTTATTTCAGGATCAGTTTGCTAAATTAGTCGCGTGCGATAGAGGCATGCCGCCGCCACTTGGATTAAAAGAGTTAAAAGCGGCCGTCGCGCAAATTGGTTTGCCCGTGCATCCTCTGTTTGATTTGTTTGCGCATATCGCAGGTCAGCTCAAGCAAGAAGTTACCGTCTACGTATGGATGGAAGCGTTTTCCACCGTTTTTAATTTGGCAGCTATGGATACGGTGGATGAAGCATTGAAGGAATTTCATCGAGAAGACCAAACCGAGGAGCGTTTACGGCAATATAGAGACAAAGTTAAACAAATTATAGGGCCGGCTTATCGATCGGCTCGAACATGGTTGCATAATAAGTATAATGGCAGTCATCCAGCGATTGCACAACAGTTGGATGAAATACTGGCAGATCCTTATAACGTAGATGCTTACTTAAAATTAGATGATGCTTTAGGCGATTGTTTGCCTGCTGAACAATTAGCCGAAGTGCATCTTTCGATTAATTTATTTTTTAGCTTATTGTATCGATGGAAATTGATTGATGCGATTCCCGCACGCGCAGGGTTGCGAATTTATGACGCGCGATGTGCGCTGAAGGCACAGGGCATAGAGGAATATGATCCAGACGAATTTGGTGTCGCGCATTTGCGTGGGTTGATCCAAGAGCGTAAAGAAGAAAATCAATTTAAACTCACGCCATATAAATCCGTGGATACATGTGTGGCGGATGGCGCTGTACAGTGGAGTGAGGATAAAGATGTTTTGGGACATATCATTGCGTCAGCCGAAACAGTGCCCGTCGCACTGATGCGTGGTGCATTTGCATTATGTCGTCAGGTGTATTTGGAATTGGAGTTGGAGTTAAAAGAAAAAAAACAGTTCGATTTATATCAAGATAAATTTGCCGGCATGTGGGATTTAATTCAAAGAGAATCAAAAGTCGACGCGGTTAGAGAATTACCGCAGCAGATTTCGTTTTTTATAGTATCGCTCAAGGATATCATGTCGCGACCGGGCGTTGATTTTCCAATGAGCTTGCTTTTAGGCCGGGCAGAACAATTGAGAGATATCGCGCAAGAAGAAGGGCCATTATGGTTGCGTTTGAGTAATATGTTAAAAGAGATTAGCGAACACGGGATCTCTCAAGCGCGGGCATCGCGATATGTTCGGGTGGCGATGCAATTACAAGAATGCCTGCAGAAACGTTTTACGGGTCAGTGGGATTTGGCGAAAGTGAGGGAGTATTGCCAGCAAACTTTATCGGGCGAACTTGAAAAAAATATTCAGACTTTGAGTCGTCAATATGGTTTTGATGTTGCGAGAGAGACACAAATTGCTTTGGGTGAGTTTGATGAGGTACCTTGGGATGCGATGCAATATTCTACCTTGGTTGACCAACTTAGTTATTATCGGTATATGTTGACAGTGCTTTTTTCCCCTGAGCAGAAAGAATTATCTTGCCATCCTGCCGAGGTATGT
This sequence comes from Gammaproteobacteria bacterium RIFCSPHIGHO2_02_FULL_42_13, assembly GCA_001801405.1. Classification (GTDB taxonomy): domain Bacteria; phylum Pseudomonadota; class Gammaproteobacteria; order UBA12402; family UBA12402; genus O2-02-FULL-42-9. The sequence goes on from MGXQ01000080.1 coordinate 18,630, forward strand.
GTCGCGATATTTAAACAATTAGGTAACGAGTCTTACGGACAAGTGTTAGCGAAGGCTGTGGGCACATACAGAGAAAACAAACCGATGTTGTTTGCTGTTTTTGATCATATACACCAATTATGCTTGTCAACTCTTGTAGCGGGAGTCGATGCAGGTGTCGCAGATGAGTTTTCCAGATTATCTAATGATGCATATTTTAGTCCGCTTAAAACAGAGATAGTTCTCTTAGCTCCCTACCAAAAATCAGCAGCAGCAAAATTTATATTTGATGCGACGCCGGGAAAAGATTTATCGCTATTAATACAATTGCTCGGGTTAGAAGGATCGGGGAGGACAGCAATGAGGATCAAGTTGTTTGCGTGTCTGCCAGAAGTGGGTGTGCCTGTTTGTATGGAATTTTATAATGCGGTTCAAGCTAACCCCGTGCTTCAAAAATTATGGCAAACCGCGGGTTTTGCTGCGGGACAAAATTGCTTGGTGTACTTGCGACATGCTGTTTTTAATTTGGTGAAATGGTATAGCGAATATGCATATGACGATCCTATTCGAGCAGCTTTGATTCAGCAACTAGAAGACTATGTAGATAGTCAGGAGCGTCTGGGTGAGAAGCGAGTTGAAAATCCACAAGATTTACGCGAGTTTAGAAATGCGCTTGAGACGGAAAAAGGATTGCATGGCAAAATTGAAGAGGCTTGCAAGAATATTAAAGATCTTGGATTACAAGCGGCGGTGAAGAGAGAATTGCTTGAAGATCTATCGCTGGTTCGTGAACAATTGCCAAGGCGTGTAATATGCATTGCGCTGGATCGTTTGATTGCGCGCACATCGTTTCACCCTATTCAATCTTGGCATCTTTATTGTGAGGCAGCGCGCGATCCTCGGTTACAACAGAAGGCGATCCGAAAATGGCGTGCTGAGGGCGCGATGGACTTCTTAGAAGGGACATTCATGTATTGGATATATCGTTTTTCAACACTGGGCGGCAAGCCGATGCCGAAAGAGGAGTGGTTGGAATGTATGCGGCATTTATCACAGTTAAGTGCCGTGCTTCCGGAGACCACTGCTAAATCAAGTTGTGTTACAACTGGTGGTGCTGGCGCAGGCGGTGCCACTGATGATTGTCGGGATTCATCAGAAGAGCCGATGTTAGGAATCGCGCGTCATTTATTAAAAGTATTAATAGAAGTGCCAGCGAATGCTCAATTCAGTTTGGCACAACGCATTACGGAACAGCACGAAGCATCATCAGTGAAACCGCTCGACTGGGTCGGTGCACTTCAAAATTTATGTGCCGCTGTGGATGATATGTTTTTGGATGATGCATCTGCGGTATTGCGCTTGTCCATGCGTTGTGATGCCATTAAATATCTTTATGATCAGGCGACAACACCGGAGCCAGCGGCTGGCGTGCCATATACAGCCGGAATTTAATTAGGAATAAGATTATGCCAAAAAAACCAAGAAAAATAGAACAATTGTGTGATGCGATTAGCAGATATAAGCCTGAAGATATTGATACGGTGCTATCAGATAATGCGTATATTCTGTTTTTGACACGAAATTTACGTTCAGCTACGGGCGTGGATCGTGCGAATATTTTACTGTTGATCGTTTTATATTTACGTCGTGGATTGGTTCTCGCTGCAGATCATTTAACGGAAGTGCTTGGTCGCGTGCCGGAAGGATATGCGCCCGACGTTGACAAATGTGAGCCGATGAGTGGACAACGGGCATTGAAGGCTGCATTAGATTTTTTAGCAACGGTTGCTGTTGAAATGCCACAGTATACAGGGCGTGATCTCCCCAAATTGAATTTACTCGCGTTATTTGACGATTGTGTTAAGGCGGGGTTGTCGGATAGGGAAAAGATTGAAAAATATCTCAGTCGGCTGAAGACAACGCACGATAATTTAGGTATATCTTTTCAAAACGCGATCTCAGCATTTGAGCCGCGCGCGCAACGCCGCATCGCATTTTTATGCTCCCTCGAAATAAGTGATCGACAAAAATTATCCTTTGAACAGCAGACACGATTAAGTGAATTTAAGTTGGCACCCAAAGATGCGCTATTGCAACAGTTTTATCTCATTATATTAAATGCACAACGAGATCTTGATTTGGAAGCGGTTTGTGAATCGGCGGGTTATTGCATGGGCGACTTGCAGAAAAATTTTTCTGCGGTGACGGGAGTTTATTTAGGCAGGGGGACGGAGCCCCATGCATTACAAACCTGTCGATTGCAGATGCATTTATATTTTAACGCTTATATGAAACAAGATCCTCGTGAGGGATGGTTGGCGTATTTGAATCCCCGTATTTTTTTACCAATGCTTAGATCGCAGTTTGCTGCGGTGATCCAGGATTACCCGAGCTTATCAATGCCGCTTGATCAGTTGTTTCAGGTTTTTAAGCAAATGGCAGAAGGGGATCCCGTCGCGCAATTGAATGTGCAGTATTTAGAATTATATCTGGAACCTTATCAGAAGGGCGAATGGGATAAATTAAAAGGCGACGATTATAAGGCGTCGGTTAGTCGGTATATTACAAATTTATATGAAATATATCAGGCGCATAAAGAGGCATTGGATGAATCTTATTTAGTTGCTTTAAGCGCTGGATTGGATTTTTTGATCCAGGTAGATACCATGTTGAGGGCGGGTTATCGATTTAAAGTTGAGGGCTCAACATGGACATGCATAGACCATGGTACAATGATTGGTATTGCAGACATTACAACAGAAGAGTGTCCTGGTCTAACAGAGATGATAGAAGAGTATCGTTCCCATGTGATGAGCGATTATAAATCAGTATCCGAAGAAGAAGAAATTTTTCGAGTAAAAGCAGCGCGCATGTTACAGCAGATGCAGATAGATACAAGTCCCGAGCCGATTCCCGGCATATCTTTAGGGCGGAATTAAATCATGAAATTTCGTAAGTTATTACAGGCCTGTTTAGTGCCCGGCGAATCGGTGCGTCGCGATTTAACAACGCCCGAAGATGAGGTATGCCACATGGCGGTACATCAGGTTGTTGTGGATAAATCACTGCCAATAATTGTTCGTGATTTCGCGCCGGGCGCGTATAATGGCATTAAACCGAGTGATTTAATACGTCGCGCGGATCATTTATTATTATCAGCCGAACGTATTTTAAGACATGTGAAATGCTTCACAGATAGTGAATATAAAGCAATAGAAATCTTAAGATACGAATGTCGTCAAAAAATTCGAGGGGCATTTGGGTCAATTGAAACGCTACGCGATTCGTATGGTGTAGGGCGGGATGACGCAGTGCCTGATTTTAAACCGTTTCAAACGATCTTAGATAATTTGCGTGATGATATTATTTTATTATTTTTAAAGCCTAACGTTTTTCCAGATTATCAAACCGCGCTGGCAAGATTACAAAACACGGATCAGCAATTGGACATTGAGTCTTCTCGACCTGCCTGGTTGCACCGTTTTTATTTGAGAAATCAACAATATATTAATTATCATGAACCGATCGGTTATTTGACGGATGCGCAGGTGAAGGAGTCACTTGTCCCAATCAATCCAGCGCCTTGGGACTTGCATGTTGTTCTAGATCAACGTGGCGTTTGTACGATTCCAACATCCGTGCGGCATCTTGAAGGGGTTGCAAATTTTGTTTGGGCGACGTTTTCATCTGTGCGCTATGTAGATGCATTGCAACAAAAACCATTATTCGTTGGTTCGCGTAGCACGTCATTAACGTCGCTTTATGTTGAGGATGAAACAGCACGACGGGCGATGGCTGAACGGATGTTATTTCAAGTAGCGAAAAATATCGGTGATCGATTATTCAAAGAGGGTTGGATGCCTTCTACGAAGGGTTTTACCATTGCATTGCATTCGCTCTTAACGCTGACGACGCACTGGGCAGGTGGAGCCATTCAGCACGCCGAGAGAGTGTTGGATCGGGATCCTGAGACGCCGCAGATCCTCGATATTTGGGAAGCCGTTAAAGCATGGGCGCGGAGGAAAGAATGTATTACGTTAAACGGAGAAGTGGTGCCGGTTAGTATTCGGTTAATGACGTATGGTTGCAATGTTGGTCGTAATTGGGTGGTTGGCGAAGAAGAGGCAGAGATTAACAAGGTGGGGTATGGGCTATTTATAAACTCGGTTTGTGATTATGTAATATCACAAGAGCAGAAGAGCGTGGCCCATGATCCTGAGGGCGTTGATGATGATAGGCCACCTGATGCGCCTGATTCTCAACTCGTTAATATTTTCCGTTCTTTGCGCGAGGATCATTCGCTTGAAAATTGGTTGACACAAAAAACAGATTTGATGCTATATATAAGGGAATTAGCAGAGGCACGGCTTGCGCAGGACGATCCCATCAAACGAAAACGATATAATATTTTGTCTTTATTTGTTCAAACACAAGAATTGTTTTTAGAAAAAGGTGAAAAATATAAAGAAGATCGTTATATCTTTGAACTTCATGTGCGCATGATATTGCTTGAAAACTTAATCGGTGAGTCGCCGCATATATTTTGTAAATCGGGTTGCGATCGCACGGGAGTGGTTGATGAGTTGATTCAAACGTATCTTGCGTTTGAGGATCAAGTGGGACGGTATCCGACGTTAGACGAGGTTGATTTTGACGTTGAAGAGGTGTCGTCCGGTTCACGCAAAAAAACGCTTTTAAATATGTGGTTTGCGGTAAAACAGTATAGTTGTGCGGTATATACCGCAGAGGCCAATAAGATTGGTGGAAGAGCATTAAAATTAGATGTGGAGCATCGCGATAAGTATGGCAGAATGTTGTGGAAATCTGAACAACCCATCTCAAAATTAGTGGAAAAAGGATGGGATGTTTCAGCAGGAGCTTATAATGCGAATATCGAAGCGGCAGAGCAGCGCAGCGATACGAGGAGTTATCAAATGGTAGAACGTAGCGCGGCCATCCCGACGGCTGTTGAGTTATTACAAACGCATATTTCTACACTAGAATTTTTGCCTGCATTGTTAAATTTGTTGGTCGCTAAACGTAAGAAAGAATCCGTTTCTGAGCAGCGTGCTTTTGGCTTGTTGTGCGCGCAAGGATTGGAGGGTGATATCGTGCGGCCTTCTTTGCAGGAAGGGTATGAGCAATTGTCAAGGTTGGAGTTAGCGTGTCGCGATCCGCATCATTATGCTGTATTTAAATTTATGAAAGGTTGTGTGGAGTTGTATTTGAATCGCAATATTGATATCGATGCGCCGCGCGATATGTTTGTGGAATTGCGAAAATCACAATCACATGTACCGCATGCGAGTGTGATTTATTTATTTGCGTCTGTATTCTGGGGGAAATTTATTTTTCCGCCAAGCGTTCAAACTAACGGTGCCATTTGTTTTGTACATCGCGTTCCAGCGATTAAAAACATGTTGTTATTATATTATGCGCGTTTGTCGGATGTATTAGGCGGACAGCATGATAAGCTGATCGAGTCGTTAATGGCCGCGTGGAAAAATAATGATTTTCAAGCTATTTTGCGTTTGGGTGCGGAATTGGATCGCATCCCAACGGAGACGGCAGTTGTTGTTGTGGCGCCATGGAGTGGGCGTGCTAAAGACTGTTTGCGCGAATTTTGCACGAATTTTAAAGTTGATCCGGAACAAATTTTGGCATTGGCAGCAAAACCTGTTGTGGTACCTTCGCTTGCGATGTAATTAAATTGGGTTTTTTTTATCTCTTAAGATTTCCTTAAGGTTTATTAGATACGATTTGAGCAGAATTTTTAAGGGTAACCGTTTTTGACAAATAAGAAAGGAGAAAATTATGCCAATTATTAGTAGTGATGATGAGGAGCTGTTGCCTAGTGGTGGTGCTGGTGGTGGTGATGCGGCTGGTGTGGCTGATATGCCTCACGACCGCCCTCGGATACCTCATATTCCACCGTCTCGCATGACGCTTGCCGGTGTTGCTAGTATGCTTAGAGGTGGTCGCGGTGGTGGTGCTTCTGCCCCATTAGCGACCGAGGGTGATGATTCTAGTCTTCCCTTGCTGCCTGTTCGGCCACGTTCTCTGTCTCCGTCAAGCCATGGTTCTGCTGTGGATGAAGGAGACGCACCCGCGGGTGAGGGGCGTCGTGGTGGCATTTTTGCTGTTGGTCGATTTGTGAAAAACATTGCGGGTCATGCTTTGGTGGATAGCTGGGTCATTCCTCTTGCGGCGGCAGCTGATGCTGTTGTGGTTATTGGATCTGCGGGAAATCTCCATTCGACATTACATCGTCGCGCACTAAAAATTGCTGCTGGACGTTGGGAAAAAGACATTTTTAGAGACGATGCTGGCAAGGTTGTGCCAAATGTTGGTCATGGTAAAGACGGTGAAATAGTTTTTCACAATGTCATTCCTCGCATGATTCCAGTTTTCGTGGCGCTGCAATTGGCCGTATGGTATTATTTGAATAATCTGGCCACAGCGAGTATTCGTCCTGTCGGTGATATTTACGATACAGGTAATGCGGCATTTGTTTATCAGCAGCAAGAAGCCGCTATTAATGGAACATACGCAGGCTATCGTGATACAAGTGGTGTGGCGCTTGGCGATGTGATGCAGACGGGTGGGTGGAATATTTTGTTTGTTGTCATTAATGGTGTTTATGTTTTAGTTGGCGCTGCGCTCGGTTTGAAAGAGCATGCGAATTTGCGTGATAGGCTTAAAGATGCTCCAGATGTAGAAGATGGTGAAGCTGCAGTTGCTGCTCGTCCTGCTCATACGTACAATACGGTTTTCCGTCGAATCACACGCCATCCCGATGGTTCCTATAATGGTTGGAATATTGGCGCGATGTTATTGTTTGTGGCGCAAATTGTCGTGTTATCGACAAGTGGTTCGCAGGCCGATTGGCTAAGAACAGTGGCCGCATCGGATCCAGATTTTGCCGTGTTGATCGATCCATCACAATTACGTGCGGCGTTTGAAAATGATGCGCGCTATCTTGATTTACCACAAAGATTAGCGACAGCATTAGGCGTTGCCATGCCAACGGTATCGTTTGGTATTATCGATGCCGTTATGCAGATATTAACAAGCGCGTACACGCAAGCGCGCAATGAAGCGTTTGGTCAACCCGTTGTGGTTGTCGCAGTGGGTTCAATGTTTGCATTAGTGACGACGCAATTGCGTAAATGTATGGAACCACCCGGCGTGCAGGTTGCGCCACGAAGGCTTGGTGGTGGGCGTAGGGCTGCTGGGCTTTCGCTATTGCAGTCAGTGTTGGATCCCGATGCAGCAGCTTCTAATGATGAGTTACAAGTACCAGCTCGAGCATCTAGGTTGGCGCGTGCAGCAGCAGCAGAACAGCAGTATACGGAATTAGTTCGAGCGGCGAGTTCGAGAGCGCCGCGTCCTGCTATACCTAAGTGGATTGAAGGTGCGGGTTTTTGTTCTTTCGAATTTTTTGGACCTCGTGCTGAATTACTCGCTGATGCTGCTGAAAGAGCAGTACGGGGCGGAGTGAGGCAAGCAAGAGACACAGAGGGTGCCACTGAGAGAGATTCATTATTAGCAGCGCGCGGTAGTAGGTTGGGCTAAATAAAATGTAGGTTGGTGCTGAGCTAGCGTAGCCCGCATGGAGCGAAGCGGAATGCGGGAATATTTATTCACCTCATTATTCCCCGCATTTCGCTTCGCTCCATGCGGGCTACGCTTGCTGAAAGAGCAGTTTTAGG
>MGXQ01000081.1:0-2273 GCA_001801405.1 Gammaproteobacteria bacterium RIFCSPHIGHO2_02_FULL_42_13
AAAAATACGCGCATAGTTTTACTATGTAAGTGTTTTTCTGAATGAAGAACGTTTAAAGATGCTGCCAAGATGGGAGGCTAGATGTTCAAGTTATTTTGTGACAGACCCTAAGTAGTCAGTGTGGGGACTCGTGCTGGCGCGGCAGCGGTTGGTGCTGCTGGCGCGACAGCGGCGGCAGGTGCTGGCGTTTCTCCAGCTCTTGGCGCTGCATCAGGTTGTGGCTCTATCGGTTTGGCTCCGCCCAGCGTATCAACTATATTGACCGTGCTTGATGATGCTTTATCAGGGGCAGCTAGTTTTTTGGGCGAACGCAACTCTTGTATTTTATTTTTTACCCAAAAAAATGCGCCACCACTCATAAGACCACCAGACAATCCAAAACCAGCTGTCAAACCATATGCAGCACCTAACTGCTGCGCTGTCATTGTTGTACCAAAGATCGCTCCTATCTTGACGCCCGCCGCTACAGCAGCTATCGCTGTTGTGGCTATGCCTAGCCCTAATAGCATTAGCCCAAAAGTTACCGCGCCGAGTAAGATATAAACTATATACTTAGGATCTACTTTTCGTATGGATTTGCTAGGCAACGTATTTAACTTAACAGTCTGAACAGTGCTCTCTTGAGTAGATAGTGTCTCCTCTACTGGGGCAACGAAACCTTCACCTGCCGCTGTTGGTACAACGAGTAATTCGTCAAGTGCACGTTGTGCAGCGATTGTTTCGGCTCGCACAGGCTGCTGCTGTTTTGGTGTTATATTAAAATTGACTTGCGGCAAGAACCGTGGAGCTTCGTTGGGGTGTGTCTTAATCCAATCAAGTAATTTATGAATTTCTTGTGTGGGAAAACCGTCCGGCACCACATCTAACGCGCGCGTATAATACAACGTTAATGCCGCACGCAATACAGGATTGTTGGTGGTTTTTGGATTTAAAAGTGAGACTAATGCATCCGCGGTATGTTTGAAAAGATTGTCAAATCGCTCATGCTGCGCAGCTAAAAAAATATATATGATTTGCGCGTGTGCGGAGCGACGTTGTGCGGTAAGCAACATGTCCAAGTATTTTGTTGGGTGAGCCTCGCGTGTGGCAAAGATTCCCAGCATGCTTTCGGCAAACAGTAAGTGAAAAGGTTCGTCTGTTCGAAAATTTGCAGTCTTTTGTTTTTCTTCTATCTGTTCTCGTAGTTCGATTAATGTTTGGCATTCTGGATAACCCAATGCGGCTTTAAATAAATGTACTAAATAGTCATTTATTGGTTGCCGTTGATGAAACGCGTATAAGGCGATGAGTGTGGGTGCGCTAAAAAGTGGGTCAGTGCGAATGACCTCGGCTTGATTGCTTTCGACAGAATACTCAACTGTTGTTCGAATCGCGTTAAAATGTCGATAACCCGCAGCGACATCAATTTTTGTATGTGCATCGCTGAATAAATAGAGGCGGGCGAGTTGTTGGTGGGCGAGTTGCATTTTTTGCGGAACAGTTTTTTCGTCGATTTTAGCTTCTCTGCAATGTTTTGTTGTCGGTGGACGATTCGTGATTCGGTCCAACATCATTTCATAAGCGTCGCGCATGATACTAAGCGAGATATTACTCGCTAAGTGCACTAGCGTTTCAAGTCCTTCAATAGTTTGTGCTAATGCGCAGAGATATTCACACGTTAAGGGTGATTTTAATAGTTGGAGCGCCGCCAGCCATTGATCAATATGTTGTGCTTCTAGGTTTAGCCGTGCTAATTCGCGTGTTGCTTGAGAGTCAAGCGAACCTTTTTGCTGAAGCGTTCTATTGAATAGCCCTTGGGTTTCAGCGTTTTCGAATAGAGCATCATTAAAGGCCTTGTTGATCGTCCTCCATATATCCCCGAGGTTCTCTTGTGGCTGAAGCGGTATGTGGAAAAATTCTCTAAATAGGTTGAGTTGATTATTGGGGTTAAACATGGTTTTTTATCATAGCATTGTGCATTTACACCCACGCGCTTCGTTTGTAGGTTCTGCTTCTGCTTTCCTTGGTGGGTGTTGAAGTAGACGAGCATGTTCTCCGGGGAGTTCTGAGATTACTCTTTCCGCTTCTGGTGGGTTAACCGATGCAGCTGAGTCGGGGAGTGGTTGTGCGGAGGAGCTCTCAATACCATCACCGGCTGTTTCTGCCGTATCTGATCGGGGCGCGCTGCTCCCCCCTGCTGCAGCAATTTCTGCAGCATCTTCGCGCGAGATAACAGAAGCGCCGGGATCACTTGTGCCCAGTGCAAGTGCGGCTTGCGCTGTTTTTAACAAAGG
>MGXQ01000081.1:2280-8569 GCA_001801405.1 Gammaproteobacteria bacterium RIFCSPHIGHO2_02_FULL_42_13
CTATCTGTCGGTTGATTGTCTCTAATTGTCCTTCAATCCTGGCGGGGATAGTGTAGTGGTTTGTTGTATGAGTTAATGTTGCCGATACTATCGTTCTGATAAAATGTGAAAACACGGTTTGGTAATCTTCTTTTTCAGTGGATATGGTGGTCGTAAATGCAATCAGATGGACAAAATATTGTTCTGGCATAGAATATTCTGTAGAGATATCGCCAAATTTGCGCGCCAAATCTCTGAGCGGAACTAGTGCGGGCTCTTGAGGATCGCCTCGTTCGCATAATTGTATTAATGCATTAATGGTGGGTAACCATCGGTTGCGTAAGGAAATGCAATCAAGTGTTTTTTTGGGCATGTTCTGTTCTCCAGTTTGTTTAGTTAGTTTTATTATGTGGGTGCGTGTCCTGGTCTTGCGCGGCCTTCAGTTGCTGGCTCTTCCTTCGCTGTTGTTTGTATAACGTGTAATGCTTTAACGATATCTTGATCTATGCCATTTTTGTTAGTATCCTCAGCGATACGGGAGATTTCGCTGACTTTTTGCATAAATCCCTCATATGAAAGAGAGGAGGTTTGTTGAGCATATGTGGCTGTTGCGCCAGCGGGATCCAGTTCGGGTCGCCACCATCTTGATAGAGGATTTCTTTGTGTCGCTGCTGTTGCTTCTGCTGCTGTGCGCTCGGTCAATAGCTCAAGATCACCCTTTCGAACAGCGAGTGCAAGATCGTGTCGTTGTTTTTTTAGTTCACTGAGCCACTGGGTTTTTAGTGTGCTTTCACACTGGATTCGCAACTGTTTCATCTGTTCCTCGTGCAGTGCTTGTGTTGAGAGATAGCGTCGTGTTGCTCTGGGATCAAAGTCGAGCCGGTCTTTATCGACCGCTGTTTTTCTTATGTTTTCCTCTAGTTTAGCCATATCCCGTTTTTGTGTTGTGGCTAATTCTTCAAGTTTACGTTGAGTTTGTTGTTTTATATATTCACTATCCTCCGGGGGGGAAAAGAAAGCCGGGTGAGCATCAATGTATGCCTGTCTTAATTGATGTGTTTGAAAGTCGCAGATTTTTTCAAATACTGTGGCATTTGCGTTGATCTTATCTGCTATTCCCTTAATAGCAGCTAATGTAGATGCGCGTATAGCCAATAAGCCGTTCAGATTGTTATCGCTATCAGCTTTATATCGAAGCGCGCCTCTAATCACTAGGTGTAATGCCTTTTTTTGTGTATCTAAATATCCATGGAGCTCTACAGAAATAACCTGACTAATGCGGGTTAAGTGCGTAATGAGTGCGACAAAAAAGGCTTTTTGTTTGGCACCAAAGGAGTTTGTTAGACGTAATAAAGGATCAACATCATCGGGAGCCGGTTTTTCTGTTGCAACCAAAGGAGAGCTTTTTTCAAGATATTTCAGTAAGTGATCGAGGTCTTTGATGAGTTGATCAGCAAATGTTGCGGCCTGTAGTAAAAGTGATTTTTTGCCTGTACCTGTAGATGGATCGCATATTTTTTTAATCTCAGTTCGTAATGTTTCTAAGACCTCTACTATTCCAGGTTCGAACTTTTCTTGAAAAATTCTTAATGCAGTGATCTGTTCTTCTTGTTGACGAAGAGCCTTCGTTGTGGGTGATGCGGGTGGTTCGCCGCTGCCTCCTTCGCTGCCGGTTGGGGGGGAGAATAATAAAGTGGGAGATAATTCTGAGCGCGCTTTTTTGGCTGCGTCTTCTTCTTCGCCATCAGACAGTTGTTCCAAAAGGTTGGGGGGTAACTGTTCGCGTGCGTTGCGTGCAGCAGCGTCACGTCGTATGGGTGTATCGCTTTCTGCAGGGACTTCTCTTTTGCGATGTGCCACTGCTGGTGTTGCTGGTTCGCTAGTACCACCACCATCCAAAATGGCGCTAAGCGCACCCATTGCGTCAGTTGCAGCAGAGCCAATATCGCCCGAAACTTTTCTTGGTGGTAACGAAACTATTGGTTTTGGAGGCATTTTATATCCTTATCTGTATCTGTTGAGTTAATTGTTGTATGAGAAATTATTTTTTTCAATGTTATTTCAAAAGCCTCCGCTTTGCGGAGTTGCCGAAATGTCACAATGTTATATACGTCCTGGCAGAAAAATTCGATAAGCGTCGAGTGAGAGTTCACTGGGTCCTTGCTTTTTATATTTTTAATTGGTTCCATTTTATCTTGGAAACTTTTTTTATGCAAATGTTTTATGCAAATGTTTATTTATTAAAAAAAACTGTTGTAATGTTTATTTTTATATAGAATCAATTATCAGTATGGACGAACGAGGCAGGGTTTGAAAAAACACGTAGCAAATATTTTGCGCAAACTTTGGTACATTGCTGCGATTTTTGTGGCAATTGTGGCTATATTTATGACAACGGCGCGGTTAGTGACGCCGTTGTTAAATTCACATATTTCAAAATTTGAGCATTGGACCAGTGTGGTTTTAGGTGTGCCAGTAAAAATTGAGCGCGTAGATGCTTGGTGGAGTGGGTTTCATCCAGATTTGGAATTTCAAAATATCAGTGTGTTGACGCAAGATCATAAAAACGTGGTGTTGCGAGTTAAACGATTGCAAATTGATATTAGTTTAATTCACTCGCTGATGACGCGTTATTTGCAGCCCAGCGGCATCACGGTATCGGGTGTGCATCTGACCGTGCATCAAACAGCATTGCATCAGTTTGCCATTCGCGGTATCGGAGATCAGACGTTGGGTCAATCGTCCTCGATGGATAATCAAAATTTAGTCGATTGGTTGTTTGCTCGGCCGTATTTAACGTTAGAAGATGTTCAAGTCGATTGGCAATCTTGGCAAGATAAAGAATTTTCTATTGTTATTCAAAATTTAGATGTTAAAAATAGTAACGCTCGGCATGTTATTGAGGGGTTATTTCAATTGCCCGGGATGCCGGATTCTTCTGCGCGAATTATTTTTCAGTTTGGGGATATTCATGATTCAAAAAAATTATCCATACGCGCTTATGGGTTATTGAGGCATGTGCAATTATCGTTTTGGGCAGATCAATTAAGCTTAAAAGGTTTATCGGTTCAGTCGGGTGAATTAAATGGTGAACTATGGGCTACCTGGGAAGAAGGGCGTTGGGATTCGGTGCAAAGTTTGTTTGATGTGCGTGCATTAAACCTGTTGCAGGATAAGCGCAAATTACCCGTTATCGACCAGGCGAGTGGTAATTTGTTTTGGGAGACGACATCATCAGGTTGGCAGTTAGCGATTGATCGATTTGATTTGCAAACATCTATATTGTCTTGGAAAAATAATCAATTGTATTTTTCAACAGAGGGCAATGCGCGGCAATTGCGCATGGGGCATGTGGCGGTACATGATTTGATGCAGTTGTTATCTTATTTTTCGTGGAATACATGGAAAAAAAAGATGAATGCTTTGCAAGTTTCTGGCAAATTACAAAATTTGATTTGGCAACAACAAGGCGCATTTAATCAGCTCAGCGCTCAATTTAAGCAGTTGAATTTCAAACGCTTCCAAAAATGGCCAGGGGTGTTAAATTTATCGGGCACGTTGAATGTGCAACCGACAGCGGGACAGGTGTTATTGTCTTCGCATAATGTGGTGTTGGATTTTGGTAAGTTGTTTCTTCGGCCATTACAATTGGATCAGCTTGATGCGAATGTATCCTGGCATCAGGCGAGCGATGGACATTGGTCAATTATGTTTGAGCAGTTGTCGGGCGCGAATGAGCATGTGGCAATTTATGGCAATGGCGCGCTGTCGATATCAAAAGATGGCCAAACACCTTGGTTGAGTTTGTTGGGGGGCTATATGTTGGATGATCCACGAGTGGTGAAATATTATTTGCCGCGCACGACCATTCATGCAAATGGATTTAATTGGTTAAGTCATGCATTTGTTGGCGGGCAAGGGGGGGCTGGCACGTTAGTTTTAGTGGGTAATGTGAATGATTTTCCATTTGATCAAGATAACGGAACGTTTGTGGTGGATTCGCGTGTGAATACCGATTTTCATTATGCCCCGGGTTGGCCGGATATTTTAGATGTGACGGCGCATTTGGTTTTTTCAGGTCGATCAATGAGTTGTGATGCGGAGTCTGGGAATTTATATCAGGCGAAATTGGTTAGAGCACATGTGGAAATTCCGGTGATGCAGAAAGATAAACCGTTGATGTTATATGTGGATAGTCGGGTCGAAGGTGATGCAAGCGATATGCTGCAATATTTGCGCAACAGTCCACTGCAGAATTCATTTGGCGAGGATATTGCATCAGCGACAATGAAGGGAGCAACATCGGTTGGATTAAACTTGACGATTCCACTTGAGCATACACAGGATACCGATATAAAAGGAACGATTAATTTTGCAGATGTGCAGATAAACATGCCGACGTGGGAGGTGACGTTGAATGATTTGAAGGGGGATTTGTTTTTTACGCAAAAAGGATTGTTAGCGCAGTCATTAAAAGGCATGTTGTTTAACGAACCGGTTACGTTGTCTGTCGAGACCGTGCGTGACATCGATCCCAATGCGATTACGCGTGTTAAAATGCACGGTCATGTGTTGTTAGATGATTTGAAACAAATTTTTCATTGGCCAGAACTTTCATTTGTCCAAGGGCAAACCGATTATGATGCCGTTGTTGATTTGCACACAGCAAAAGGTGATACGCGACAGAATTTATTGAGTCTGTCGTCGGATTTGAATGGCATTAAGATTGATTTGGCGCCGCTTTTGTCAAAAGAATCAGAAGCGATTTTACCTTTTGGTTTGTATTTTCGGTTTGGTGGTAGCGAGTCGCCGTCGGCGTTGACGACGTTGGGTGATCGCATGAGTGCGGCGCTATCGTATCATGTCGTGCAGAAAAAATGGAGTTTGTTTAGTGCACACTTACATTTTGGGCCAGGATCGGCGGTAGTGCAAAACGAACAAGGGTTATATGTGGATGGGGGGTTCCCACAATTTAATTGGAAGGATTGGATGCAGGCATTTAACAATACAACAACAAAAATGCCGACAGAAGAAGGCGCGCAATTTTTGCAAGCGCTTAAAAAGTTTTTGCGGTTGGCGCATATTAAATTTGATCAGGCTGACTTGTGGGGACAGCATTTATCAGATGTCACAGTAGATATTAAACCGCAAGCAACCGCCTGGGAAATGGATTTGGATAATTCGCAGATAATTGGACAAATAGTATTGCCCGATGATTTTCCTCATCATGCGCTCGTCGGGCGATTTGATCGATTGTTTTTGCAGAAAATGTCAGCGTTACCGCAAACGACTTTAATAAATCCAGGTGATATGCCACCGTTAGATCTTGCGGCAGAGAATTTTCAATATGGTGGTCAATCTTATGGTGCATCCACGTTGATGATTGAGCCGGAAAAAGATGCATTAAATATTAAACATTTTACCTTTGATGCGCCGCTGTTGTCGGGTGATGTGAGCGGTCGCTTTGATTTGTTGTCGGATAAAAGTTATATGAGTGCGTTGTCGGGGCAGGTCAGGACGGACGATGTAACGGGCTTTTTGCGTGCGATGAATATCAATACGAGTTTGTTGGCAAAACAAGGGGTGATGCAATTTCAATTGCAATGGCCCGATAGTTTATTTAAATTTAATATTGCTGAAGCGGTGGGTTCGGCGGCATTAGCTCTTAAAAAGGGACAAGTCATTAATTTGGGTGATCAAACGAATGCAAAGTTAAATATTGGTCGTTTGTTAAGTCTCTTAAATGTTAATCGATTGCTGACGATGAAATTTTCTGATCTGACGCAAACGGGCTATAGTTTTGACGAGATGAAAGGCGATTTTATTTTAAGTGCGGGCGAGATTACCACGCATAATTTATATTTTGATGGCCAGCTTGCGCGTATCGATGTGAAAGGTTGGATGAATGTTGCCAAGGAAACACTGGATATGAATTTAATGATTACGCCCTATTTAACGAACAGTGTACCGCTTGTTGCAACGATTGCTGGCGGCCCAATTGTGGGTGCTGCTGCCTGGGTGGCGAATAAGTTATTTGGAAAAGAAGTAGATAAGCTGAAACGCTATTATTACCAGGTGACGGGTTTGTGGAATAAGCCGGTGATTAAGCAGTTGAAAACTAATTCCGTGGATATTAGTGAGGCACAAGTGGCTTCATAGGTTTCTCCCTTCAATTTTGTGGGATTCACTTGGCCGTCCCGGGAATGACGAGAAAAAAATTGTCATCCCGGAAAATGCGAAGCATTTATCCGGGATCCAGGGAATATATTTCTGGATTCCGGATATTGTTGCGCAACGGCGCAACAATTCC
>MGXQ01000081.1:8588-32683 GCA_001801405.1 Gammaproteobacteria bacterium RIFCSPHIGHO2_02_FULL_42_13
TATATTTCTGGATTCCGGATATTGTTGCGCAACGGCGCAACAATTCCGGAATGACGAAACTGCTGGCGCAACAATTCCGGAATGACGAAACTGCTGGCGCAACAATTCCGGAATGACGAGAAAAAAAACCGTCATCGACGAGGCCGGTGTTAATTCGTCTGAAACGAATAATAAACATCGGCGCCGTTGCCGAGCGTGCTGGTTTCAGTTTGTACGGAAACGCGTTTTGAAACGGTATAACGCAGTCGTATGATATTGACGGGAACAACTAAGCCAACACCATAATTTAGATATAATCGGGGTGTCACATATTTTCCGATGACGAACTCGGGGTTTTGTTGCAGGGAACTATCTTCGGGATCCATCATCATATTATTTTCAACACCAAAATCAGAGAGTCCAAAAGTAGAAGCGATATCATTGTATAAATAATCATTTTTTATGCCCATATTTTTGGCGGTTTCTAATAATAATTTGCTTTCTTCTTGTGAGTTGTCTTGTGTAGAAGAACCTAAAATAAGATAAGATAAAATATCAGAATCTTTCATATCGCCGGGTTCGGAAATCAAGCTAATCATAGGTTTTTTTAAAGTGCCGGTGACACTGACACCAACTTTTTTTGGTGTCATCGTTGAGTGGGCGGAAGGAGCTTCTGTCGAACTCGTTGACGATTTGGTGCTGGAAGGTGCTGCAGCAGCTGCGTCTTGCGATTGATTAATGGTTTTGGTGGCGCGGATGCTGAGTTCAGGGTTATTAATGGGACCTCCGGTGTAAGTGAGTTTACCTTCTTCAATCGTGAGTTTGGTGTTATACGCTCGATAATAGCCTTCTTTTACCGATAAAGTTCCGTTTGCCGTGGTGAGTTCATTGGGAGCGCTATTTACATTGAGTGCGCCGGCGAGTTGAGCGAGCAATCCATCGTAACCAAATGCAACGGCATCGCCCAGCGTGAGAGTGACATTAGTATAAATGCCGAAATTTTCTTTGAAGGGTGAGTGATGATTGTAATCAATGACCACTGCATTGCTGGGCAGAGAAACCGTTGAAGTAAAATCTTCGGGAGTAATTTGCGCGCTCGGAATATTCACCGTGCCTGAAATATTTATTTTCGATTTGTTATGCGTTATTTTTAAATGAGGGGTGATATTAATTTTGTATTCATTGTTATTGATAACTGGAAAATTATTGCCGGTAATATTTAGCGTTAATGGTTGATCTTCTTGGTCGAGCGCTATTGTGCCATCGAGTTTGAGCGTGCCGTTGTCTGCATTGGTTTGCCCCTGAAATGCGAGCGTGTCATTGGCATCGCTGTTGAGATATAAGTTTGTTTTGTTTAATGTGATTTTCAGTGGCGTGATCGTTGCGGATAGATTCGATAAGGTGCTCGTGCCGGATAAAGTTGGCGTCAGTATAGGTCCGCTGATGTTAAGCGTTGACGTGAATGTGCCGTTTGTGTCACTTAATGATGGAATAAATAAAGGTAAAAAGTTTAACGGTGATAGGGAGGCGGATAGTTTCCCCGTGATGTTTTGATAAAGGAATGGGATGTTGGTGTTATAATCGGGCAGCCGTAAATTTAATCCCAGTAACGTTTGGAGTTTATTTTTTATAGTAAATGTTGTTGTTAATTCTTTTTGTGAAGCCTGTGCGTCGAGTAGCATCGATGTAAAATTAAAGACGGTTGTATTTTCAGTTTTATTGCGGATCGAGCCTTGACTGGCGGATAAGTTGATTGCGCCGATCGGTTTGCCCGATGGAGAGCCTTGTAAGTTTATATTTAATTTAAATAGCGTGTCAAGCGTGAGCTGATGGGTGAGCAAATGGTTGATGAATGTGCTCGGGATCTGATCTCCTTGCAATTGTAATTGCCAATCAAAGCGCGAGTTCCAATTAAATTGTCCGCATAAATTAGAAACATTGGCGATCCAACAGAAACGATCAATTTTTATATTTGTGGGCGTAGTCATGATCGTGAAGGGTGATTTTAAATGCCATTTTTTATAGTGTTTTGATTGTAGTGATAGTTGATTAATTTTCTCTGACCAATAATTTTTTTTATGTTGTCCATTTACTTTTATATTCAGTTTGGCGCCTGTTATGGATATATTGCCCGTTAACTGGTGATAAGCAGGGGTGCCGGTCAGTAAAAGATTAAGCCCACGCAGCCCATAATTATGGTGATAAATATTATGTGCGATTAGTGTTCCTCTGAATATGCCGCTTGTCGCGAGATTAAGATCAGAGTTGAGTTGTAATGATGTAATGTGATAGTCATTGAACAATAGATTTTTAATTTGCGTGTTGCTTTCTATTTTTGGGGTTTTTTCTTTGCCGGATATGTCGCCGTTACTGAATATGCTACCGGATGCGCTGGGCAAAATTTCAGTTAGGTCGGGCGCATTCATTTGCCACTGAATATTCCAGACGTTTGTTAAGTAACCTTGTGCGTGGAAAAGATTGTCGCCGACCATCAGATTAAGTTTGGGAATATCCAAGTCATTTTTTTGCCAGTGAATATTAATATCGCCGCTCATTTCTTTGCTTTGCAACGACCCGTGAATGTTGTTTATTGCGATGGATGCGCTGGGTTTTGTTTCATTTAAATTGCCAGCAGAAATTATTTGGCAATTGATATTGGCAGGCCAATCGGGCCATTGAATGCCGGGGTTGATGTTGTTGAGCAAGAGATTCGTATTCCATTGAATATCAGGATTCCATCGTAATGCCACACGGCCATTGATGGTGCCTTGCAAGGTATCCAGTCGAATGGTGGATAGATCCAGTTGTTTTAAGCTGCCCGTTCCTCTTATCACCCAATTGCCGGATGGAATATCTGTGCCATATATATCGGTGTTGAGATCAAGAGAATATTTTTTCAGCGAACCGGTAACATTTATGGAGCCAGATTGGCTGGCGATATTTCCATAATCGCCGACGGGGAGCAACAGATTTTTCCAGTGGCCCTGAATGTCGATAGCCCCTTGTGATAGTGCTTGCTTTACCGTGGCATTAATTTCAGTTGTAAACGGTGAAGTTATTTTAAATAGCAACGCCATTTGTTTATTGAGATCGCCTTTTATTGAGAGCGAAGATTTTATGGGATAATAACCGGTGATGTAGTCGGTGAGTTCTCCGGTGATGTTTGTGTTATAAGGCGCTTTGAGTTGCAGGTTGCCGTTTAATGTAAAATGGTATGGTGTGACGCGTATATAGAGATTGTCGATGTTTGCTTGGTCTTTTGTTGTGTTGATGCTGAGTTTAATATTGTTAATATGGTGACTTTTGTTGTTTTGTTGAACGTAGAGTTGCGAAAGATCTGCATTTTTAACGGTAATATTTAAGGGCAATCTCAACAGGGATAACCGATTTATTTTTTCGGGTTTCGATGTGGTATCTGCTTGTTGTTGTGAGAATGATTGAATGCGTAAGTCATGCGCGTAGAGTTCGTCAATATAAAGTCGGTCGAGTAATAAACGGCTCGGTGTCCAGTTGAGTCTAAATGATTTTAAATTAATGGATAAATCTTGATTTTGATAAGTGAGATTTTTCATTTGTATCTTGCCGACTATTGTGCCACTGATTTTGTCAATGTGTAATGTGCCGGGCAAGGTTTTTGTTAAAACGAACACGGTTAGTTTTAATCCACTTTGTGTTGTCGTGATAAAGAAAAACAAAATCACAACGGCGATTAAGAGTGTAAATAGCGTGTGTTTAATGATTTTTATGATCATAAATCCGGCCCCAAACTGAATTCAAATCGTAGTGGATTGCCATCGTAACTTAAGGGGCGTGCGACATAAAGTTGTATATCTCCAATGGGGGATAACCAAATGGTGCCGATGCCTGCGCCGCGTTTGAGTGGGTCGGTGGCATGATTGATGGCATTGCCAATGTCATAAAAGATGGCCGCATAAAAATTGCCAACAATTTTGCGTTGGTATTCTGCGCTGCCCGCGACTAAATATTTTCCGGGACCGAGTCCTTTAAAGCTGTAACCACGTACGCTTTGTATGCCGCCCGCATAAAAACGTTTTGATAAGGGAAGTTTTGTTAAATCATGTACGATCGTATATCCATAGTCCGCTTTGAAGAT
The DNA here is from genome assembly GCA_001801405.1 of Gammaproteobacteria bacterium RIFCSPHIGHO2_02_FULL_42_13. Lineage (GTDB taxonomy): Bacteria > Pseudomonadota > Gammaproteobacteria > UBA12402 > UBA12402 > O2-02-FULL-42-9. The sequence continues at coordinate 12,682 of MGXQ01000081.1, forward strand.
AAAACGATTGCCTTCCAGTAAAGTGGTAATTAACTTATATTGTAATTCGGGTTGTAGAAACGTAGCGGTGGAAACGACATCGGTACTCGCGCCTTTCATGGTGAGTGAAAATCGTTGTCCATTTTTGACGTTTAGCTCGTTTCGTGGATTGGTATAAGTGAGTGTGATGCTCGGCATTAATAATTTTGATGATTTATAAGGCTCATTTTCATCAAATCGATAGCGTTCTATTTCGTAGTTTAATGCTAAGGTGCGTTGCCAGTTGGCATAGTTTCTGATGTGCGAAATACCGATACTTTTTGTTAAACTTTTACCGCGCTTGGGTGTTAATTTTAAGAAAGAGGTTGTGAACATCCAGTTACTGATCGAGGGATTTTTTCCGGGGATAATATATTGTGCGGCAATATATTGTTGTATTTGTGATAATTGTAAAGAACTATCAAACTGATGGCCATAACGATTAACCCAGCGCATGGAATAACCGATGGTGCCTCGAATGCCGGTGTTGGTGCCGTAGCCAATACCGAATTTATATTCGCGGCGTTTGTTCATTTGAAATTTGGCTTCCATCGGGATGCGATAGTTGTTTGCTTTTTTGATGTTTGGTATAACAGACGCGCTACTAAAATAGCCGCCCGATGATAAATTTTGTTGAAAGCGTAAGAGAATATCATAGGAAAATGGATCCCCGGGTTTGAAAATTACATAGCGCCTTAAAAATTTTTCACTTAATGGTGTTGAGCCAAATGAAATATTGCCAAAATAGTATTGAGGTCCCGTGTTGAGCGTCAGGGTGATAGAGCATAAATAGTTGTTGAGATTGATCATGATTTTATTCACATCAAATTTTGCTTTTAAGTAGCCCTCTTCATGTGCTTGTTCCAAGAGTTTATCGACGCTTAAATTATAATTATTGGTATTAAAAGCATCGCCTTCTTTTAAGGGGAGTGTCGGAATTAATGCATTGATTTCTTTATCATCGTTGCCAGGGCCGATGACGGTCATGCTGAGTTTTGTCACATGCAGTTGAGGGCCGGGATTGACATGATAAATAGCCAGCCAATTTTTGTTATCATCTTGCGTTAATCGCTCGCTAACGGTTGATTTAAAATAGCCAAAAGGTTTGATGGCTTCTTGAATGGTTGTTTCACCCTGCGCTAATAATTTATAGGCCTGTTTGGCCGAGATTTTTTTGTTTTGAAAATCTTTTTGTAAAATGGAAAGTCTGGCAAGTGCGTTTTTTTGTGCATCGCCAGTAATTCCGGTAATTTCATTGTTGAGTGCAGGGGCGGTTATCGTCGCTTTGGGCGCAGCTACAGTTTGAGCGCAAAATAGGATCAGCGCAATGCAAGCGAAATATTTAAATTTTATCTTCATTGCCATAGCTTAGCACAAGAAATATATGTTCAAAACCGCGTTACTGGTTCTTCGTGCAATCTAAAAGTAATTATGATATAATGGATATTATTTGATCAACAAGGAAGTGTCTGATGAGTCATGTTCGCTCGTTAGTGGTCTTGGTTTTTTCCTTTTGTTTTCTGTCGTTTTTTCCTTTGATACTATTTGCATGGGGTGCTCTTGGGCATCAACTTGTTGCGCAAATCGCCTATGAGCATTTAACGGGTTCTGCTGCTTCGCGGGTTAACCAATTGGCCGATAATTTGATGAAAGACAATAAAGGGGCGGCGGATTTTATTAAGATAGCAACATGGCCGGATGATATACGATCAAATGATGTGACCGCTTTTAATGGGTGGCATTATATAGCTCAGCCTTTCAGTCCGGATGGACAGCCATTAGCGCAAGTCGATTATGAAAATGTGGTTTGGGCTATTTTACAAAGTGAAAAAACGCTCGCGAGCCCCCACTCGACAGAGGATCAAAAAGCGATGTTTTTAGGGTTTTTAGTGCATTTTGTAGGAGATATTCATCAGCCGTTGCATGTGTCAACGCGAGTGACGAAGCAATTTCCAAGCGGGGATATGGGTGGCAATGATTTTTTGATTCAGTCGCCTATAGCAGCTAACTTGCATATGTTATGGGATCATATGCTGGGCTTGTATGATAATTCAGCGTTAGATCTACAAACCATGGCGAGTCAGATCGAGACTGATTACCCTGTGCAGTCGTTTGGCCAGCAGGTGCAGGATATGGATCCGATGGATTGGGCAACGGAAGGGTTCGCGATTGCCAATACCTTTGTGTATAATGGGGTGCAATTTGGTGCGCCAGTGAGCCAGCAGTATATTACGGCTGGACAAAAAATTGCCGAGCAACGCGTCGCATTAGCGGGTTATCGTTTGGCGTATACCTTAAATAAAATTTTTCAATAATAATGAGGGAAGTTCATGATAGTTCGCTCGCGATTTGCCCCCAGTCCAACCGGTTCGATGCATATTGGCAATTTACGTACGGCTTTATATGCGTGGTTATACGCGCGCAAGACGAAGGGTGTTTTTATTTTACGTATTGAAGATACGGATCGTGAGCGCTCGACGGATCAGGCGATTCAAGTGATCTTGGATAGCATGCAATTGTTGAATTTAACGTATGATGAAGGCCCTTTTTATCAAACCAAACGCATGGATCGTTATCGTGAAATCACCGATCAATTATTGAAAACAGGTCATGCCTATCGTTGTTATTGTTCTAAAGAACGGTTGGAAGCGCTGCGCGCGGATCAAATGAAAAACAAACAAAAACCGCGTTATGATCGCTGTTGTCGGGATTTGAAAGAAAAAAAAGAAGGATCTTTTGTTGCTCGATTTCGAACGCCTGACGAAGGTTCTATCAAATTTGATGATGGTGTGCGCGGATTAGTTGAATTTCAAAATAGCGAATTAGATGATTTGGTATTAGTGCGCAGTGATGGCGTGCCAACCTATAATTTTGCGGTGGTCGTTGATGATGTTGACATGAAGGTGACGCATGTGATTCGCGGCGCCGATCATATCAACAATACGCCGCGTCAGATTAATATTTTTAATGCACTGGGCATGCGGCCGCCCATCTATGCGCATTTGCCAATGATTTTAGGTAATGATGGCAAGCGTTTGTCAAAGCGTCATGGCGCATTAGGTGTGTTGCAATATCGCGAAGAGGGAATTTTGCCAGCGGCATTATTAAATTATTTAATGCGGTTGGGTTGGTCGCATGGCGATCAAGAAATTTTTTCGATGGAAGAGATGATTGAATTTTTTGATTTTAACAAATTACAAAAATCACCCGCGACATTTGATCCCGATAAATTAAGTTGGCTCAACCAACATTATTTAAAAACATTGCCGACGGAAGTGGTGGCAAAAGAATTACAATGGCAAATGGATCAAAAACAGATTGATATGTCGGGAGGACCTCTGCTAGCAGAGGTGGTGCGCGTACAAGCTGAGCGTTGCAAAACCTTAAACGAAATGGCTGAAAAAAGCCGTTATTTTTATGAAGAGGTGACGCAGTACGATGAACAAGCGGCGAGCAAGCATTTGACGCCCGACATAAAACCGGTGTTGCAGGAGATTGCGACACAATTAGCGCAATTGCCAGCGTGGGAAAAAGAAGCCATTCATCAAGTGATTATTGCAGTGTCGGAAGCGCATCAGTTAAAGTTAGGTAAAGTTGCACAGCCGATTCGCGTGGCGGTGACGGGGAATACGATTTCGCCACCGATTGATGAAACGTTGGCGTTAATCGGCCGTGAGAAAACATTAAAGCGATTGCAACGAGCGATGATATATAAATGAAAAATAAAAAGGAAAAATATTATGCCTCCAGGGCGACCACCCTCACAAGTGCTTGCTATTGTTGCTGGCGCTCCTCCGGCTGTCAGAACGATCGCCGAACTCCATGCCTCATTGCGTGAAACAGAAAGTTTAGCGCATCGTTACAATGCTCCGTTTGCAAGTGCACTTTATATCATGTTGTTTTCCTGGGTGACTTCACAGTTGCCAAATCGGGCGGTGCTGTTGCGCGCGTTGGAAGAGGGGGCGCAAGCGTGGCTCGGTGGGTCGGTTGAAGAGTTTTGGCCCGTGTTTTTATGGCTTATTCCAGCGATTATAGTCATGCATTATCGGTTGTTAAGCTTAGTTTCTAATATCGTGGATAATATTTTCCCCAATGGTGTTGGCTACGATCGTCGACGACATCCTGCGTATGAGATGCGTATGCGATTGGGCACGCAGGGAGAGGTGGTTCGTTTGAATGGGGAGTTACGTACGTTGATTCATTCGCAGCACCGCGGTATTCGCGCGGCGGATGTCATGAGTTTTTTAATCAGTATTTTGTTGCCTTATTTATGCAGTATGGAAAGAATTTCAACGGGGGTTAGATTTACGGCTCAACGCGCGGTTGTGTCAGGGACACTTTTTGGTTTGGGAGTAGAGATGGTTTCGCCACGTCCCCTCGGTGTTTTCACCGATGTATCTCGGTTTAGCGTGCGACACCAAGCGTTACAAAATACGCGATTATTATTGCGTGCTTGGGCGCGTTTAAGGGCGCCCAGACAAATCAAAAATTTTGAAAGGCAATTACAACGATTTAGTGATATGCCGTGGCGGCGTCATGCAGAAGCATCAGATTTATGGCAGTTATCTTTTTCATCCGACATGTGTTTTGGTGCCGATAAGCAGACGATTACAAAACATGCCTATTTAACAGAATTACATCGTCTTTTATTGGAAGCCAAGATTCCGGTGTACCGGGGGGCGAACGATGAATTGTATGTAGGGTTCTCCTCTTTAAGCTCTCGATCAGTTCGATATTTGCATGCACGCTTATTGAATCGATTAACGTATGTGGCGCGCGCTGAGCAAGAAGCTGACAAAGTGCTGCATCAATTAAATGCGCTCATGCGAGTAGTCGGATTGCAAGACGCCTGTGATTATTATTTTGCAGTGGATGCAGAAGGGAATCCGCGGTTACATTATTATTTAAATACGGATACTTTATTGCTACAGCATGCAGATGCATTTTATGACGCATTACTAAAATTTATGCCGGCGTCTTGTATTGATCGGCAGAATCATTTAATTGATGTTGAACATTTTGCCCTTGATGCTGTTAAAATTTCTGAGGCGATCGGTTTTTTAAGGGAAAAAACAATGCGCGCAGTTTCTGTTGATTCATTTGTGGCAGCAGCGGCTGCCAGCGTTGGTGCTGTAAAAAAACGTCCGGTTGTTATATCCCAACTACCCGTTGCTGCTCCGGTGGTCGACGAGAGATCTGCGCGTATTGAGTTTGGCAATGGGGTGGCGTTTTTTCCATTAGCCCCTGGTCAGTCAATGCCGGCCAATTATGCCTATCCATTAACCGTGCCTTGGTTGCCGGCGGGGCGAGCATATGCATCTATTGATGAGCGTGTGATAACAGCAGCGGCGCAATATTTAACGTCTGCTCAAATTTTAGCGCGTTTGGAGCGCGGGAATGTGCATGGTATGCGAGCACAACAAAGTCATACTGCCTCTGGCGCGATCGGGATACAAAGTACGACAGAAGGTTATCAAAATATTCATGGTCAAGTTTGTACGGCTGCGTTAAAACTAAAGTTCAATAATAATATTCGTATTTTCGGTCGTCGTGTGGGCGAGGTGAATGAACGGGGTGATAGACATGTGCATTATCGATTTGATGGGGTTGGGTTTGGACATTAAGACAAAAGACTAATATTCGATAGCAATTTCTTTGTCAAAAAACAATCGTATTACGTTGGCAAAGGAGTCCATATAATCGGATACATAGACATGTTCTAGGCCGTGGCCGTTTGGATTGAGCAGGTTTTTTTCTGTCAATAACTGCTTGATATGTGCTGCTGCGGCATGTGATGGGTTGATGATTTCGGTTTGACCTTCATAAAATTCAATGATCTCTTTTTCGATGGCGGGATAGTGCGTGCAGCCTAAAATAAGCGCGTCGATGTCGCTTAAAATATCATTCGACAGATATTCTTTAACAATTTCATTGATGACTTTTTTGTTGTGTAACATAGTTTCAATTGCAGAGACGAGCAGCGGCGTTGCCAGTGATTGTAGTTGAATATCGCTATTCAATGCACGCAGTTTTTGTCCGTATACATTGGATCCAATGGTTTGTCGCGTTCCAATCAGGCCAATTTTTTTATGTGCATGTGTTTTTGCAATCGATTGAAGGATAGGGTCGATAATGTTGATTAAATAGGCTCGATCATCAATATGTTGTTTGAGAAAATCATAGGCGGCCGCTGACGCTGAATTGCAAGCGATAAGAATAACCTTGCAGCCACAGTCCAGCAGTTTATCAACGACGTGTTTGGTGTATTCTTGAATGGCGCTGCTTGATTTGTCGCCATACGGAAAATGCGCTGTATCACCAAAATAGATGACGTTTTCGTGCGGCAATAATTCAATAACTGTTTTCGCGACGGTTAATCCGCCGATACCGCTGTCGAAGATGCCGATAGGTTGTGATGATTTTAATTTTATCATATCGGCGATCATATCATATCTGCGACGTTTTCAAAGCAGCTCTGAGCTGAGCAAATCCAGGCGGAGCTTGGATTTCCGCAGCTCAGAGCTGCTGAGAGTGTTGTTGACAGTTGGAGAGAAGACTCCTAGAATGAGCCCTTCATATCCCGGATATTTCACGCGATTGCGTAGCGAGAATGAGAATAAAGCTATAAATACAAGGCCCGAGGCAAAAAATGACCGGGCGCATATCCGGTGCGATATGTAACCGGTCATTTTTTGTCGAGAACGCAGTAGTTATAGCTTTATTCGCGTTCGCAGTAGCAATTGTGTGAAATATGCGGGATATGGATATGGGGCTATAGCTCAGCTGGGAGAGCGCTTGCATGGCATGCAAGAGGTCGTCGGTTCGATCCCGATTAGCTCCACCACGCCTGCGGCGTGGCAAGTCGGTGCTATAGAAACTAGTATTGGCATGGTCTATACTGCATGCGCATATGCGTCCCCGTCGTCTAGCCGGCCTAGGACACCGCCCTTTCACGGCGACAACACGGGTTCGAATCCCGTCGGGGACGCCAATTTTATTCAACCCATGGATGAGGGAAAGAGATGCCTACTCGCAAAAGTCGTATCCTGTTAGTAGAAGATGATCGATTGGCGCAAAAGGTTGCGTCAATGATCTTGCAGCAATTAAATTGCGTGGTTGATATTGTTGATCATGGCATCGCAGCATTGGCGTTGCTCGATAAAAATAAGTACCATCTGATTTTTATGGATTTGGGTTTGCCGGGTTTGGATGGATTTACGCTGACCAAAACGATTCGTCAATTTAAAGATCATCGTAAACGCCAGGTGCCCATTATTGCATTAACGGCGCATTTAGAAGAGGCTTATCGAAAAAAAGGATTTGAGGCAGGGCTCACTGATTTTTTAGAAAAGCCGTTGACGTTAAGACGCGCGCAAGCGATGTATGATCAGTATGTGCTGAAACAACTATAAACGCGAGTTATAAATAAAAGATATCATCTAATTCTTTTTGTTTGATGCTGGCAATTAAGTCTTTAATCGATAATTGCGTGGTGTTGCCTAGTTTTTCGAGCAATTTTTTCTTGCGTTTAAAGGACACTTCAAATAAATCTGCTTGTTGGCTGGCGGAGATAAGGTATTCATCGCTTGTCATGATGTTGTCAACGAGATTGAGTTCTTTGGCTTTTTGTCCAAACCAATATTCGCCGGTTGCTATTTTATCGATATCAATTTGTGGGCGATGTTTAGTGATAAATTGTTTAAACAGTTGATGTGCTTCATTGATCTCTGTTTGAAATTTTTTGCGCCCATCACTCGTGTTTTCGCCGAATAAACTTAACGTACGTTTGTATTGTCCTGCGGTGATTTGTTCAAAATCAACATCGTGCTTTTTTAAGAAGCGATGAAAATTAGGCAGCTGTGCGAGCACGCCAATCGATCCAATAATCGCAAACGGCGCTGCTAAAATTTTATCTGCAACACACGCCATCATGTAGCCGCCGCTTGCGGCAACTTTATCCACTGCAATGGTGAGTGGAATTTGGTGATCTTTGATGCGTTGTAATTCAGAAGCGGCGAGGCCATAGCCATGTATGACACCGCCGCCGCTTTCGAGTCGGACAACGACCTCATCTTGTGGTTTGGCGACACACAGAATGGCGGTGATTTCTTCCCGAAAGAGGTTAACGGCCGACGCTTTCCAGTCGCCATCAAAATTGAGTATAAAAATACGCTGCTTTTTCAAGAGTGTTCGTTTTTCAGATTTTTTTTCAGATTTTTTATATTTTTTATACGCTTTTTCTTCTAGAATTTCGGCGCTCATTTCATTGGTTAGATTTTTATAATATTCATTTAAGTTGCGAACATTAATTTTATTTTTTTCTTTTGTTTTTTCTTTGGTGGCAATGGCGACAATGCCGGCGACAACAATCAGCACGGCGACGACTAAAATAATCATTTCGCCCAGAAATAAAAGAAGTTGTATTAATGTGTTCAGCATGTTGTTCCTCGAGACTAATGAGTTGCGATTAAGATTAATGTTGAGTTCGTTGAGTTTGCTAGTTTTAGCGGTAGATTTTTTTGCTTGAGTTGTTTGATGGACCCTGTTGATTTTTTCAGATCCGAGCGTATGGCGAGATATTGGCTTTTTAAGTTTTTAGTTTTAGCCGTGCGATTAAAAAACAATAGTTGTTTTTCGGTGACATCGTAGTAGATAGTGCCAACCCATAATGGTGTATCATTGGGCGTAATATAAATATTCGAACGCCATAACCGAATAATCAGTGGGGGAAATTGGCCGTTCAACAGTTTTGCCATTTCTAAAACAGGATTGCGATCATCATACAGTTTGGGAATGACAGAATGGGCGAGACGATGATTTTGTTCGGCAAGTTTTTTTAACGTGGTTAAGTAGTCTCGCGTGTGTATCCCTTGCCAGTCGTTGTTTTCTAATGTTTGTCGAATATTTTTTAATGAACCTGCCCATTGAATATTTAAAATTTCTGTTGGATGGCCTAGTCGATCCGCTCGATATTGTGGAATGGCTGGAGAGCGTTGAGTCCACCAGCTTTGATAAGAGATTTGATATAGAGGCCAATAGCGCTGATAATTATATAGATCATTAGCGTAATAAACGCTCGCATATCCTATGGTTAATACAGTGATCGTTAGGATTGCAGTAATCATCGTGCTCCATCGTGGCGCGGGCAGTGAAGCGTAACGATAATATGAAATAACGGTGGCGCCAATAATAGAAAGACCTAAAAATATTCCGCCAACGACGTCCGTTAACCAGTGTGCGCCTAAATACAGTCGCGACATGCCGATCGCAATACAGAGCAACGTGGCTACCCAATAAATGATTGATCGTACGGTTTTGGGTGCTTTTTGGGTAAGAAAAAATGCCAAGAGACCATAGGTGATGACGGCCATGGTGGTATGTCCGCTGGGAAAAGAAGAGGAGGCACTTTGTTTGATGAGCCCCCATGGTCGTGGTGAAAAATAAAAATGTTTAAAAAGAATAGTCAATGCCGAGCCGATAATTCCGGCGGTCAACCAATGAAATGCTATTCGCCAGCGTTTGCAAAAGAGAAACCAGATAAACATAAGGAAGATAAGGCAGGATAGTAAGGTTGGCAGGCCAAGCATAGTAAAAATAACAGCGATGTTATCTAATGTGATGGAGCGAATGCCACGAAACAAATGATAAACCGCATCGTTCCAGTGAGTGAGTGAACCGTGATAAATGACATTAACAAAAATAATCAAGAAGATTGAAAGGGTGATAAGTGTGTTTATGAATAATAAGATTTGTCCGCGTTGAGTGGCGCGTTCCGCATGACGTAGCAAATGGCATAGCCATTTTTTTGAACGTTGCGTTTGCCATTTTTCCCATTTTTTATCGAGTATTGTGCTAAAATAACGATGTGTTTTTCTGTACAGATAGGCGATGCATTTTATAATCCCCCAGAATATAATCAGTATGAAAAATACGGAAAGAATTAATTCTGTTGCAATGTCCGCGGGCATTTCTAATGAAATAGCGCCAATTAAAATGCCGGGCAGCATATATAGGGGGGCCCACAAAATAGCCGCAGGAATGCTGGCTATAAAATAAAATTTTGGTCGCATGTCTAACATGCCGGTAATCAGTGGCACAATGGCGCGCACGGGGCCGACAAAGCGTCCAATGAAAATACTTTTTCCGCCATGTTTTTGAACGAATGCTTGTCCTTTTTCTAAAATGGCGGGATGTTTTTTAAAAGGCCATATTTTTGTAAGATCATTTTTAAAAAATCGACCGATGAAAAAGCTCAGTGCATCGCCTAAAATAGCACCTAAAATCGCCCATGTGAGTGTGATCCATAAGGGCATGACGCTTGAGCCGATTAATAATCCGATCGCGGTCATGGTGATGGTGCCGGGGACAATGGAACCAATGATGGCGATCGATTCAGCAAAGGCGGCCAAAAAAGCAATGATCCACCCCCAGTGTGGATTGCTTTGCAGCCATTCAACCATGGAGTGATATTGTAAGTGTAAACTGATATTTATCATGTTAATAATTTAGCATTGGTTGCTGCCGATATTTTTTAAGAGTTTGTTTGTGATCCAGGTTGAGGACTTGTGGTGCTCGGCGTTGCTTCTGTGTCTTGCTTTGGCGTGATCGTCACTGTGCCGGTCTTTGTTGGATGGAACAAGAAAAAGGGCAAATGCGATATTTTATCTGTCGTGCGTCGCCATAGATTTCCAGTTGGATTGTCGGCGAGTGCGACTAAATCGCTTGACTCAATGAATGGGTCGGTGTGTGTAACCGCGATGGTTCCAATTTTTTGTCCTTGTTTTACGGGGGCTTTTAAGTGGTTTGGTAAACTAAGAGTGGCTTGCGTTTTTAGCGATTGTCCGCGCGGGATGGTGATATCAAAATCATGGCTAACACCCACCGGCGTTGTTTTGTCTTGGCCCTTCCATACACGTACATTTGCGATAGGCGTATTGGCTTTGTATATGATATGTGTTGTAAAAAATCTAAAGCCGTAGTCGAGCAAATGGATAGAATCCGTCGCGCGTGATTCATCCGTCGGTGCACCAAGCACTACCGCAACTAATCGCATATTGTCGTTTTGTGCGGATGAGACTAAACAAAAACCTGCTTCATCCGTATGGCCGGTTTTTAGGCCGTCGGCATTTGCATAACGCCACAGTAATCGATTGCGATTAGGTTGTTTTATTTTGTTATAGGTAAACCATTTTTGTTTATACCAGGGATAATATTCTGGAAAATCGCGAATGATCGCATATCCCAAAATGGCCAAATCATGCGCGGTGGAATAGTGGTTAGTTTGAAAATTTTCACCCTCAGGTAATCCAGTTGAATTCAGAAAATGAGTATTTTGCATGCCGAGTGCTTTTGTTTCTGCATTCATCATATCGGCAAAACCTTGTTCGCTGCCGCCGATATACTCCGCAAGAGCGACACAGGCATCATTTCCAGAATCCACAATAATGCCTTGGATTAAGTCTTGCACAGAAACGGTGGTGCCAACTTTAATAAACATTTTGGATCCGCTCATTTTCCACGCTTTTTCGCTCACAGGCACTTGATCGTCCAGTTTAATTGTTCCATTCTGAAGGGCGCGTGAGACGACATAAAGTGTCATCATTTTGGTCAAACTGGCGGGTGGTTGCTTTTGATCCATGTTTTTTTGTGTTAATATTTTGCCGCTGTTGGCATCCATCAAAACATAGGCTCTTGCACTGACGGTTGGTGGTGCCGCAACCAGCGCGGGTTCTGGGTTGGAAGATAATGTGGCGCCGGATTGTGCAACGGACGTTTGTGCGATACTATCGGGGGCTGCGATGCTGGCTGTCGCGAAGATCAACGTGATAATAGTGGTGAGGCAAAGTGCAAGTTTTTGTGCCATAGTCTGTCGCCCTGTTTGTAACTAAAATAAGTAGGGTGTGAATTCTACCATAATTGTATAACGGATAAAGAGTTTAATGAGGGTTTCATGAAAAAGCATTTGTCTCTGCCAAATGATCGTCCATATGTTATGTGGTTTTGGGCGGTCTTAGGAATTACCACATTGATTAAAACCAGCTTAGCAATTTATTTTCCTTTGACGGCGGATGAGGCTTACTATGCAATTTGGGGAAAGTTTTTTCGTTGGGGTTATTATGATCATACGCCGTTGATTGGTTGGCTGTTGCATCCATTTGTTTATTTCGGCACATCTAATTTAATATTACGGTCGCCTACTATTTTGGCGACATTAATCATAGGGTATTTAATATATTGGCTTTTAAAACCATACAGCGTTAAGAAAGCCGCGGGTATTGCTATTTTGTTTTTGCTTTCCCCGGTGAGTGTGCTGGGTGTTTTGATTACCACAGATCTTCCGTTGATTTTCTTTTCTTTTTTGTCCGGTATGTTTTTATTTCTCGCCCTTAAAAAACAAGATAAGTTGTTGTTTTATTTTTTATCGGGCATTTGTTTGGGGCTTGCCTTTTTTTCTAAATATTTTGCTGTTTTGTTGGCGCTCGCTTACTTTCTTTATTTTATTTTTGCCAAAAAATCCTGGAAACGTACGGTCGGATTTGTTTTATTATTTGTTTGTGTGCTGCCATTTGGACTCGAAAATTTGTATTGGAACTATACACATGCGTGGGCCAATATTTTGTTTAACGTGTATAACCGAAATGCAGATATGCAATTTCAATGTGGAACGCTGGCGTTATACGTGTTGATCATATTCTACATTGTTACCCCGATTATTTTTTATTATTTATGTAAGCACTATAAGCGTTGGTTTCGACGGCAGCCACAAGTGGAATTTGGCGTGCTTATTTTTATGTTTGTGGTGCCGTTTTTATTTTTCTTTTATTTAAGTGCGTTTAAATCTATTGGATTGCATTGGCCGTTATCATTTGTGCCATTTATTTATATTCTGTTGATGGCGCTGTTGTCCAATGAGGAGATCATTCGCTCTATTCAGTTTATGATAGTCTTTACCTTGTTGCATTTGTTTGTTGTGATGCTGCTGTTGTTGTTGCCTGTACAGGCGTTTCGGCAATTTGGGTTGCATGGCGAGCAATACGCAAGAGCCGTATTTTTCATGAAGCATGTCGGGGTGCGTCATCAGCTTGATCAATATGATAAAAATTATATTATTGCAAGTCCGAGTTATGCCAAGTCAGATTTAATGTATATTGACAGCGGCGTTTCTAGTCCCGTATTTGGCCAGGGAAGTGTGCATGGCCGAGAAGGAGATTTTATAACGGATTATCGAACGATGAAAAATAAAAATTTCGTGATTTTGGATGTATATAAACCCGACGCCAAAGATTACAGACCTTATTTTAAACGGGTGGAGTTTAAATCATTTGTTTATGAGGATGCGAAATTTTATTTGGTTTTTGGGTATGGTTTTAAATATGAGAAATATCGTAACGTGGTGTTAGATATCATTAGAGCTAATTATTGGAGTATTCCCAGCTATTTGCCCCACACGCCCAGTTTCTTTTGCGAGAAATATTTTGGCGATTGTCAGGGTAATCCTATTTTTTAAATTGATAGATGATCAGTGGCGGCGCGCTCAATAAAATTAATCCCATTATCAATAAACTTTCATAATGCAGTGTGCTGCCGACATTGATGTTTATGGGGGGCACAAACCCGATGGCGATCGTGATGATTGCACCCATAATTCCGATGTAACCAACAATGGACATGCCAAAACGACCCGGAATGCGATAAGGTCGTTGTTGATCCGGATATTTATAACGCATATAAATGCCGGTTGCATACATGGCAATATACATAAACATGTATAGCTGTGCTGTTAATGCGGTGAGTAACCAATAAGCGCCGTTTACGCTTGGCATGATTAAAAAGGCCAGCACCAGTATGGTGACAATGCAGGCTTGATAAACAAGCAATATGCTCGGTGCCCCATGTTTATTTTCGCGTTGAAAATGTTTGGATAGATTGATGTCTTGTAATGCGACGAGTAATCCTTTCGTGGGTGCAATAATCCAATTGCTTACGCCGCCTATGGTGCCAATGATTAATAGGGTGGCAACAATGGGCATAACCCATTCCAGATGATAAGCAATAAAAAAGGCATCAAACGCCTGCATAATGCCAGAGACCAAACTAATCTTTGCGGTGGGTAGCACCATTGCAATGGATAATGAGCCCAAAATTAATGTTGTAATTAATATAATGCTCGAGATAAATAGTGCTTTTGGAAAAGCGTGTTGTGGGTTTTTTACATCGCGCGCATGTACCGTGGCAATTTCGATTCCGCAAAATGACATCATGATGCCGGTGAGTGCAACCCATGCCTGTGGTTCATGTAAGTTTGGTAACAATGCCATAGGCGAAAAACTAATTTGTAACGTATTTCCTTTGATGAGCCAGTCGATCCCGAGGCTAATGATGAGTGCCATGGGTAATAACAACCCGGTGATCGTACAAAAATTACTGAATCGAGAGGAGAGTTTCATGCCCAGAAGATTGATCAGTGTGGTTCCCCAGAATGTAGAGAGAATCACCGTGATTAAAAAAATTTTATCATTCGCCAAATTTGGAGAGATAAGATAACCCAAGGTGCCAGCGGTAAATGACAATATGGTTGGATACCAAACGACATTTTCAATCCATTGAAACCAGATGGTTAAAAAACCAATTTGTTGTCCAAAAGCTTTTTTAACCCACACATAAATACCGCCTTGCTCGGGCCAGGCGGCGGAGAGCTCGGCGGAGACCAAGGCGCTCGGGATCAAAAAGAAGAGGGCTGCAAATAAAAAGAAAAAAATCAACGAGCTACCAAATAATGCGGTGGCTGGTAAATTACGGATACTGTCGACCGAGCCGACAGTAATCATGACGAGGCTGAATACTGTCAGTTTATGGGCGAATGTTTTTTTATTGTCCATATTATTTATGCTATTGTTTTGAAGGAAGAGAAAGATTAGCATACGGGCTCAAATAAGCAATGCCACAGACTGATTATAAATCATTCAATCATAAGGGAAAGTGGATGAAAGAACCTATCTTGTCAGCCTTAAATCAGCAGCTCAATCGAGAGCTGTATTCGGCTTATTTATATTTATCCATGGCGGCCTATTTTGATGCGCATCAATTGAAAGGATTTGCCCATTGGATGCATATGCAGGTAAAAGAAGAATTTGAACATGCGATGCGATTTTACCATTATATTATCGAAAGAGGGGAACAGGTACAATGTTTGGTACTCGAAGCCCCGCCGAGCGAATGGTCTTCTGTGGTTAACGTGTTTGAAGCGGTATTGCATCATGAGCAAGACGTCACGAAATTAATTCATACATTGGTTGATTTAGCCTTGCAATATAAAGACGATGCTACGCATAAATTTTTACAGTGGTTTGTCGCCGAGCAGCGAGAAGAAGAATTTAGTGCAGGCCAAGTGTTGAAAAAAACAAAAATCGCGGCAGAAGATTCCGATGCATTTGTTTTGTTGGATCAAGAATTAGAAAAACGAAAAATATAGTTAACAGAGGAGCAAGGTGATGGCAAAATATGAATGTGTCGTTTGTGGTTATATTTATGATCCGGCGGTCGGGGATCCCGATGGTGGTATTGAGCCAGGTACTGCATTTAAGGATATTCCGGACACATGGGTGTGTCCATTATGTGGCGTGACAAAAGCAGATTTTACTGAAATATCAGCATGACGTTAATAATGTATCAAGATTTCTTGAAAAGAACAGCTTTATTGAAAGGGTTGTCGGAGTGCCAGCTTGATCAGTTGTCTGCAAAATTAGTGCGGCGTCAATATAAAAAAGGCGAAGTGGTTTTTAGCGAGGGGCAGAAAGCAGAGCATTTGTTTTTTGTTTACCAAGGTCGAGTGAGGTTGTATAAAAGTTCGAGAGAAGGCAAGTCTCAAACGTTGCAACTGTTTTCTTCATCCGGCGTTTTTGCAGAAGTGCCCGCATTAGAAGGCGGTTTTTTCCCCGCGCATTGTGAGGCGATTGAAAATACGACGTTATTGTTATTGAAACGCCAGGCATTGTTATCATTAATTCAAAAAGATTCGGAATTGGCGCTAAATATGATAGCGATATTGGCGAGTCGTTTAAGAGCATTTTCCAATACGATTGCTGATTTGACGTTAAAAGAAACCGACGTACGTCTGGCGAATTATTTATTGCAGCTCTCTCATGTGCAGGGGAATGAGGCGCTTATAAGATTAGATCTTTCAAAACCTGTCTTGGCAAATTCTTTGGGGACATCGCGTGAAAATTTATATCGCGTGATCGATAAGCTACAGCATCAGGCAGTCATTGACATGGATGGCTGTTATATCAAGATTATCAATTATTCTGCCTTAAAAATGCTAGCGGAGGAGAATAATTTGTAGTGTTTTGTCCGCAGTTATTGTGTGATTGTTCTCAGCGCATTCGTCATCTATTGTTCATAATGTGACAGAGGTCACAGACTGATCACCTTTGGTTCTCTATACTCCGCCGACCATATGTTACTTATCGGGGGTAATGTATAAGTTTTGGGTTCAACTATATAATGGATATAAATGCGTGAAACAGGATGTATAAACAATTTCTATCGAAAATATCGCTGTGTGCTAATTTATCGAATGAGCAGATCGATGATTTTCTAAAAAATGTCACCGTGCGACGATATCAGAAAGGGAATGCGGTTTTTGTTGAAGGGAAAAAATCAGATAGTCTTTTTGTTGTTTATAGCGGGGGCGTAAAGCTTTACAAGTTGTTACCTGATGGCGGAACGCATATTTTAAACGTGTTTGGTTCATCAGATATATTTAATTTAATGCCGATGTTTGATCAGCGTGTGTTTGTGAGCTATTGTGAAGCGCTGGAAAATACAGAGTTGTTGGCGATTAAATATGATGCGTTATCTTCTTGTATTTGCCAGAATCCACAATGCGCGATGAATACCCTAAATATATTGGCGCGTTGTTTAAAATCCTGTCAACTGAGGATCGAAATTCTATTGTTGAAAGAAACGGCGGCAAGAGTGGCAACCTATTTATTGAATGTGCTAAATCAGTCTGGCAATTGTGGGGTATTAGATTTAACGTTTTCTAAAACGGTATTGTCAAACATGTTGGGTACTTCGCGTGAAAATTTATCTCGCACGTTAAGTAAATTAGAAAGGCAACAGGTCATTCAATTGCAGGGTCGACAGATCAAAATTTTGGATTATGATGTCTTAAAACGCATTGCGGAATGTGGCTGAGTTCCTCTAATTGTCGCATAGGTGACAGTTTTTCTTTTTTTTTCATACTATTATCGTGTTTTTTCTTTAAATAGGTGAATTCTTATGAAAAGATCCATTATCAAAATTGACGAAGATTTGTGCAATGGCTGTGGTGATTGTATTACGGCTTGTGTTGAGGGGGCTTTGCAGATCGTGAATGGTAAGGCGAAGTTAGTATCGGATAAATATTGCGATGGCTTAGGGATGTGTTTGGGTTCTTGTCCCATGGGCGCCATTACAATTATTGAGCGCGAAGCCGATGAGTTTGATGAAGCAGCAGTGGAAGCAAAACAGCATTCTAAAAAACATGTCGGCCACGCCTGTCCCGGCTCAGCGAGTCACATGATTCAACGACAACCGGCTGCTCAAAACAATGTGCGACAATCGTCTGAGTTGACGACATGGCCAGTTCAAATAACATTAGTTTCTCCGTCAGCGCCATTTTTCCAAAATGCACATTTATTAATTGCAGCAGATTGTGTGCCTTTTGCCTATCCGAATTTTCATGCGGATTTGTTAAAAGATCGTATTTTAATGATCGGTTGTCCCAAGTTGGATGATACGCAGATGTATCTTGAAAAGTTGTCCATGATTTTTGAGTCCGCCAATCCTCAAAGTATTACCGTTGCGCGAATGGAAGTGCCCTGTTGTTCGGGGTTGACCAGTATTGTTGCGCAGGCATTGGAATCGTCCGGAAAAAATATTGCGTATAACGAAATTATTTTAACACGCGATGGCGAACGATTAAATTAGTTGAAAAAGGGTTATAAAATATCCATAAATTGTGATACGATCCCACCTTCTTTGAAAAATAACAAGAATAATTTAGGAGATGGGCTTATGTTTCCATTGAGTGGGTATGTTGATGTTAACCAAACATATCAGCATGATGGTGTCACATTATTCAATGGGATGCTAGCAGGCAAGCCACAAACGATTCTTTATTTTCAGCCAAAAAATCAGGCTATTTTAGCTGTATTTTTGGAAAAACTTTCAGCCGGACAGATTGTTTATCGTACCTTGGATGAATGTGCCATCCTGTTTGATGCGGGATCGGCGGATATATTTCTCGTGATGCAGCAAGCACAACAGCTTTATCAAAAAGTGCAGGAAGACCAAAAAATGATGATCGCGATGGCGGTGCATGATGCACGTGGTCTTGTGGATTGTGCGCGAGGGAGATTGTTTGCGTTACAGATGAGGGGGGGGTGCGAACTTCCGGTTGCACAGGATTGCTTGGCGAAAGCGTCGGCGGTTTTTCAAGATGTTTTATTATACGGAAAATTGCAGGCAGGAGAGGGGGGTGTTAATCCAACAGTGTGTGATTTAGAACAATGGGTGAAAGAGCTTATTACGGTCGGGTTTGATACGCCGCCGCTACCAACCTATAAAATTACGGATCAACGTACAGATACTGCGCTTGCTGGGTTTGCAAAAATGGATGCGCATATCATGATGCGCGTCGTAGGTAATTTATTATCGAATGCAAAAAAGTTTTTTAAAACATTTGTGTGCATAGAAATCGTCTTAACCGATGAAAACATGATGGTTACTGTGATTAATGATGCAGAAAAAACAATACCTGCCGAGCAGATTCCTACTTTATTTAATTCTTATGTGCAGACAGCCGAAGGGAGAGCGGTACAGGGTAGCACGGGATTGGGCTTGGCCATTGTGAAATTGTTTGTGAATGATGTGCTAAAAGGATCGCCGATTGAGGTAACGAGTGATGAAAAAACAAAGATCACAACATTTCAAATTACCGTGCCATGTGTGACACTAGAGTTCGAGGAGCTTGCCAAATTTCTTCGAGCGCGCGAAGTCGCGGCGGCTGTAGCAGCCAGGGGGGCAGCTGCCGCGGAAAGAGAGAGCACACCAGATCTTTTTGCAAGAACGCTAACGCCGCCTCGTGTATTAATGGTCGATGATAATAACATTAATCGTGCGATATTCTCGAAGATATTACGTAAAATTGGTTGTCAAGTGGAGGTGGCTTCAAGTGGGGAAGAAGGATTGGCAAAATTTAAAGCGGCTGCTAGCTCTTCGGCAACATCATATATGGCTGTGTTTTCAGATCAAGAAATGCCTGGCATGAAGGGATCGACGATGGTTGGAGAAATCGTTGAATATGAACGAGCGCATGAAATGTCGTTGGTTCCTAAATTTATGATGACAGCGGATGCGGATCCTGCGTTGAG
The DNA here is from genome assembly GCA_001801405.1 of Gammaproteobacteria bacterium RIFCSPHIGHO2_02_FULL_42_13. Lineage (GTDB taxonomy): Bacteria > Pseudomonadota > Gammaproteobacteria > UBA12402 > UBA12402 > O2-02-FULL-42-9. The sequence goes on from MGXQ01000081.1 coordinate 32,118, forward strand.
ACCTCACGAAATAACAGCGTTATTAAAGGCTAAGACAGTCCAATTTTGCTTTAGCAAAACGGCAAAATTGGAAGAGCTTGTGAGTCAATTAAAAGCGATGGGGTTGAATGTTGCATTGCCACTCTCCGTACAACCACAACTCATTGGAGGTGGTGGAAGCGGCGCTCATTCTCGTCGACATTCGCTCGCAGTGGCACCATGCACCATGTTTCCTGCGTCTGCTGATGGTGGAGAAGGCACCGCTGATGATGGTGTATCGACCGCCGTCATCATGCCTGGGTTAGGGTCTGTTACAAAATAACTTGAACATCTAGCCTCCCATCTTGGCAGCATCTTTAAAGCCGGCGTAGCCCGCATGGAGCGAAGCGAAATGCGGGGAACAATAAAAAGAAGCACGGTAGGTTGGGCCTTACGGCCCAACCTACGCACTAAACTGGAAGTGACGGCAAAATTGTCATTTCGACGAGCGTTTTTTACACTGTCATTTCGACGAGCGAAGCGAGGAGAAATCTCCTAAAATTGAACACGATTTATGAGATTCCTCCAGCGCCTATGGCGCTGTTTGG
>MGXQ01000082.1:0-4299 GCA_001801405.1 Gammaproteobacteria bacterium RIFCSPHIGHO2_02_FULL_42_13
GAGGGGGAGGGATTTTCATAACACCTCTCTTACCTTTCTAATATCTCTTTCAATCTTCTCAATCAGCTCTTTTTCCGTCTTAAACGGAATCAATTCGCTCACCTTCTCCACTACCGCAACTTCCAAATAAGCGCCATAAAAATCTTCGCCAACATAATCCAACAGATGGACCTCAACTTTCCAGACTTTTTCTTGAATGACTAATGAGGCGTTATATTTTTTAGCATTTAAAACCGCCCGGGCGGCATAAACCCCCGGGCTTAATTTTATTTTTTCTTTTTTAATATCCAAATTCGCCGTCGGATAACCCAACTTCTTCCCCACCCCATCGCCGTGAATTACCTCGCCTTTCATCATATTTAGTTCCCTCTCCTCCGCAGAGGAGAGGGTTGGGTGAGGTCTCGTCGCGGTTGGCGAGCGAGACCCCCTCCCGAACCTCCCCCTAGTGAAGGGGGAGGGATTTTCGAAATGACAATTTAATTATTTGACAACACTTCAATCGCCTTCTCCAATCCTAAATCCTTATACTCCACCACTCCAGCAGTGGACGTAACACTCTCTACCATACTTTCCAACACAACATCCGGCACAATTCCTTCTTTATCAATCTGCCTATCTTTCGGCGTGTACCAACGCGCGACTGTTAATTTTAACGCCGAACCGTCCGGCAAGACCTCAAAATCCTGCACCGAACCCTTGCCATAAGTTTTCCTGCCGATAATTTTTGCCGCGCCGTAATCCTGCAAAGCGCCGGCGATAATCTCCGAAGCGGAAGCTGAACCGCCGTCAACCAAAACCGTTGTCGGGACGCCAAGCAAACGATGCGCGCCAATTGTCGCGTGATTATTTTCTCTGCCCGCGCTAAACTTCTCGGTAACAACAGTTCCGGATTTAATCCACTCGCTGGCAACAGCGATGGCGGTGTCAAGATAACCGCCCGGATTACTGCGCAAATCCAACACAATGCCTTTTGGTGATTTTAATTTTATCTCTTTCACCGCTTTATCAAACTGATCCCAAGTGTCATCATTAAAATAACTGACGCGCAAATAAGCGATGTCTTTGTTTTTAACTTCCCAAACTACTGTCGGCACAATAATTGTATCTCTAACGATAGTTATTTCCTGCACGGCTTGCAAACCATCGTGGCTGATAGTCAATTTCACCGGTGTGCCTTTTGGCCCGCGAATTTTAGCCACCGCCTTATCCAGAGCCAAACCATAAGTTTCCTCGCCGTCAATCAAATAAATTTTGTCGCCTGATTTTATCCCCGCTTTCTCCGCCGGCGAACCGGCCAGAGGCGCGATAACCACCAGCTGGTCTTCTTTAATTCCGATTTCCGCGCCAATTCCACTAAACTCGCCCGATAATTCTTCAGCAAATTCTTCCGCTTGTTTTGGCGGAAAATACACTGAATACGGATCCTCCAAACCAAACACTACGCCTTCCAAAGCGCCATAAAATAATTTGACATCATCAACCGGCTGGTCAACATATTTTTCTTTTACTTTATTCCACAAAATCCAAAACTGCTCAAAATCAGCTGACGATGAACGGCTTTTTGAATACAGATTAAGCACTTTCGTTATCTCAACGCCACCCTTCTCATTGCTGACTAAATCTCTCACCTGCCAAACTTTACCTAAAAATAAACCGGCGCCGAAACTCGCGGCTATCAATATCAAAACCAGCCATAATTTCCAATAATGCCGCGATGATTTTAACTTTATTCCCTCATCCATAAAAATTTTTAAAATAATAACAGGGTATATTATAGCCCTGTTACTAATCTTTTACAATACCAAAAAACTATTTTATTTGCTTAAGCACCGCTTTAACCACCTTTTTTCCACACTTAGAACACAATTCCAAATCAAGAAAACTCTTTTCCGTGCCTTCTAACTTAATAGAAAAACTACCCGTCTGTAAACGGATATTGAACCACTCTTTTTCATCTGAACCACTCTGTCTCTTGCCGCAACTATCGCAAGTAATTATTTTCCCCATATAATTAAAAATAAGCTGGCAGTAATTGCTTGACTTGACCTTCTAGACGTCTGACTCTCCGGCCTAACAAAACGTAATCAGCCATTGTCGCTTTATCGTCTTCTTCAGTGCGTTTTTCCAACTTTTTTAACTCCTGTTTAATCGCCTCAATTTCTCGCCTTACCTCCGCAAATTCAGAACGCATATCTGACCTCATACTAGAAAAGCCCTGCTCCATTTCGTTTCTTAAACTGTTTATTTCACCTTTCAACTCAACTCTCAAATCATCTCTTACTTTATATAAGCCATCACTGGTCGCGCCATGTTCCTTGATAAAATTGACTATTTCCAAGATATCAGCAAAATTTTTTTCAGTGTTATCCTCCATATTTTTTACAATTAAAGCTCGTCTATTATACCCCGATCATTTTTGCTCTGTCAAATCTTGTTTCGTGAATGTCTTAACAAACTCCTATCTCCTATGTCTTACGCCCTACGCCCCACGTCTTCTTCAGCGTCGTTATCGGCCTGCTCTGCGTAATATAGATACGCCCCCCCTCCATCGCCCACTCAATATCGCACGGAAAACCATAATGATCTTCTATCCGTTTGCAAACTTTCGCCACCTCAATAATCTGCTTCCCGCTCAACTTCTGCTTCTCCCCATCGCTCCCCAACTCCACCCACTCATTCGCCAAATCCTCATCCTTTTTAAATTTAATTTTCGTAGTTCGTAATTTCGTATTCTTTTCGTAAGTTCGCACATTCCTCACCAACTTCCTCGTCTGTGTCCCCACATTAATATCCATTATACTCATATCGCTTTTTAACACCACATAACTATCCGGCGTAATCTGCCCGGACACAATCGCCTCGCCCAAACCATATCCGGCTTCAATAATCATCTGATCATGGTCTTCGGTTACAGGATGCACGGTAAAAGCAACGCCGGAGATTTCCGACTGAATCATTTTTTGTATTACAACAGCGACGGAAACATAATGGTCAATCAACTTTTTTTCATGCCGATAAAATATCGCTCGCGGAGTGAACAACGACGACCAACAATTTTTAACTCGTTCAACCACATTCTCTCTTGTTGTATTCAAATACGTCTCTAACTCTCCCGCCCAACTCGCCACTGCCGAATCCTCCGCCGTGGCTGACGAACGAACGGCAACATGCTCTGCGCGTAATTCATCAAACGCCTTCAAAATCTCCTCTGCTAAATCCTTCGGCATCTCGTGGTCGTGAATCGTATCGCGGATAACATTACTGGCTTTGTCTACTGAATTAGTATCTTCCGGATTAACTTCTTTCAATCTCGCTTTAATCTCCGCGTTCAAATCCGTTTCCTCCAAAAATCTGTCAAACGCGCCGGCCAAAACCACAAAACCCGGCGGCACAGGAATCTTCGCTTTGCTCATCTCGCCCAACGACGCGCCTTTCCCGCCGGCAATGGCGACATCGGATTTGGAGATGTGGGAGAAGAATTTGAGATGATTAGGCATATTTTTAAATCTGTTTTAATTAGTCTAAATCAATGCTTATTATACACCACACCCATTGACAAAAGCAAGAAAATGTAGTATAATATATTATTGTAGCTGAATATAGGAAAAGGGCTTAAATTAGCCCAGTACCCTTAAAAAGCTACAGATGTTCTTTACAAGGAAAGGGAATAAAAAAACCAAGCTCAGTTGGGTCTATAGTTGCGGATTAGAATAGTCCCCAGTTATGGATCCAACTGCCTTGGTTTCCAGACATTGTCTGGAAGGGTGGTTGGACCGGATATTCGACAAGGAGACAAAAGATGAAGACGACGATATTGTTCCAGAGACACGGAGAACACAGGAGCCAAGTCCTGATCCCCGAGGACCGCGGACTGTGCGTGGAAATCGGCCGTCAGTTGGCCAGTGCGGGTGTGAAGGTGGACAGGATGATCCTATCCCCCCTGCCTCGCGCCGTGGCCACGGCTCTCGCGACCTGCGAAGGACTCGGCACCGCCGACATGCCGCTGGCTTTGGAACCCCGTATGGGCGATTTCAAGTCCGACCCGCGCACGCCCAAGGAGGCGGTCAAAGCCCTCAAGGCCGCGGCTGTCGCCAACCACGGGGACGACTCCGACGCCAACATGGCGAAAGAGCTCATCAGCACCACCGACCTACATGATCTGCTCTTCAAACTGGCCGAGGAGGGCGCGGAAGCTCTCATTAAGATGGCGACGGATCACCCGGGCGAGACGATCCTCGTGATCAGCCACGGCGTGGCGCGCATGGAGATCGTCCTGCGGTACCTGCGCGACTTCCGCGG
>MGXQ01000082.1:4398-13144 GCA_001801405.1 Gammaproteobacteria bacterium RIFCSPHIGHO2_02_FULL_42_13
TGGACGCCGCCTTCCACGTCCAAGCGCCGGTGCATGTAGTCACCTCCTCCCTTTCCTGCCAATCGGCGGTCGCTGTCTCACAAAGACACGCGACCGCCACAACACCCAATCCTTAAAACTTTTGAGAATTGAGTGTTGAAAAAAATCCCCCAATGGGGGATTTTTTATTTATACTCGGTAAAGGATGTTCTACGAATTTTTCAAACTCTTCCGCCGGCGCGTCTTCCAAGTACAACTCAATAGCTTCTCGTAAATTTTTTTCCGCGTCCTCTAAACCCTCGCCCTGCGAGGTAACTCCATTCAGATGTAATTTTGTCAATAATCTGTAATGGGAGTACATTCTATACTTGATGCACCACCTTTTTGGTAAAATAGTCTTTTGACCATAACCAAGGTGCATCAAGTATAGAATGTACTATCGCCGCGTGGGATGTTGCCAATCTACCACTTAACGAACGGCAATAGAACAGCCGGAATAAACCAAACATCTTTATCAATAAGCAAGGTTCTTTTGGTAATTATAATCTGTCTTTTTATTTTTTGCGGATAACGTTCTTTCGCGTTTTTCATGGCAGTCGGAATTCCAGAAATTTTCTCGCGGTATTTAACCTCGCACGAAGTCAGCGAACCATCGTTTTCTTCAAGCAGGAAATCAATTTCCGCCCCGCCGATAGTGCGATAAAAACGAATGCTCTCGGCATCGCGGCGGGCGAGCAAAGTTAAATAAACGAAATTCTCCACCGCGTCTCCATCTCCGGATACTGTCTCTGAATTCCATGAATCCAGCAAATAGTTGCGCAAGCCCAGGTCTAAAATATAAACCTTTGGCATTTTGGTGATTTCTATCCTCAAATTGCTGGAAAATGGCTTTAAAAAATTCACCACATAGGTACCGGATAAAAACTCCGCGTATTTTTTTACCGTATTGATAGACATGGACAAAGTATTGGATAACTCATTTTTGTTAACCAATTTACCGCTTTGTTCGGCAAGTAATTTCAATAAAGAATTAAATCCGGCAACATTTTCCACCTTCAAAAAATTAATGATGTCTTTTTCAATATATGTTTTGGAAATAGAACTCAAGATTAATTTTTTATCATCGACCGCCGATGTGGTGGCCACTTCCGGATAACCGCCGAATTTTAAATATTCGCCAAAAGCCATTTCCAGTTTTTGCGGATAAGTATCATAAAACAATCGCAATTCTTTTTCTCGCTCAATAGATAAAACTTCAATATCTAAATTTTGGATATACTTAAAATATTCAAAAAAAGAAACGCGCTCAATCATAAAATTTAAAGCGCGGCCGGTTAAAAATTCGGTATTTTTTGTGATTTCCAATGAGCTGGAACCGCTGACAATAAACTGAACATTCTTTTTATTGCGGTCAAACAAATTTTTTAAGAATATGCCGGCATTGGGTATCGCCTGAAATTCGTCAATCATTAAATAAATAAAATTGCCGGGAAAGCCGTATCTTTGTCTTAAATATAATTCCAAAGCGTCTGGCGATTGAAAAAAGCGCCGATTATCTAAATCATCGGCAGAAAGATAGGCCACAACAGCCGTTTGTTGGCATCCTTTTATTTCGCTCTCAATCTGTCTAAGAAGCGTGGTTTTCCCTACTTGTCTGGAGCCTTTAAGAACCAAAATTTTTTCCTTGCCAACCCATGGCATTATCTTGGCTAAAATATCACGTTTTATCATATTATTGGTATCATGATAAATATGAGACAGATAAAAATCTAATGTTATTCTATCATACCTATGATAAAAAATCAATGTAATTTAGTCACAACACCATTGTTTGCGTCCACCTCAACTTCATCGCCGTCTTTCAACACCTTTGTCGCAATCTTCGTCCCAATCACGCAAGGGATGTTCAGCTCGCGAGAAACAATCGCCGCGTGAGAAGTGACGCCGCCCTGCTCCGTAACAATCGCCGCGGCGCGCTTCATGGCTGGGACAATATCAGGATCAGTGGCGATTGACACCAGTATATCACCGTCATTCATTTTTTTCATGTCTTCCGCCCGAATAATAATTTTCACTTTGCCTTTAACATAGCCGGCGCAGGCCGTTTCTCCTTTTAATTCCTTAATATCAGTGTAATCTTTTTTTTGAATCCGCGCCAGCAACTTTTCGGCTTCTTTCTTGACAAAAACTTTCTCCATTCCTTTTTCCGCGTAATAGACGCACATTTTTGTCCTTGCCAAAAGTTCCTGCTCTTCGTACCGGCCTTTTAACAACATTTTCTCCACTTCCCCCTTCATCATAAATCTAACCTGCTTTTCTGTTAAATAAAAACGCTTGGCAATCTCCCGCAATATATTTCCCATTTGATAAACCGCGAAAATCTGCGCGTAGCGGCGATAGATTTTTGTTACCATAAAATCGCCAAACGCGTAAAAAACGTCTTGCCATTGTTTGCTTACTTTCAACTCTTTTAATAATTTCCTCTTTTTAATTGCTGACAATTTTAACTCTCGCGATTGTTTTTTAATTATATCCCCGCAACTCTCTTTCCCGCTTAAAACCTCCCGCAGTTGTTTTTCATAATCTTCAATCTTATATTCGCCCTTTACCCATAAATGTTTGGTGTAATAATACTTTCGCCAATGCTTTTTTATGTCGTTTTGAATCTGTTTGGTAATTTTTCTTCCGTTTTTCTCTATTTTCTCTCCTATTCTTAATAATTCCTGCTGTTCAATAAAAATCAAAGATTTTTTTGTTGGCTGTGTCAAGGTTATAAAATATTCAGTGAGTTTGTCGTCCGAAACGCCGAGGCCGCGCAAATACTCTTTAACTCTATCAGTCAAATTATTATGAAACATGTCCGCCGCCACTGGAATCCAGCACCAGGTGTAATAATGATTGTGAATTTCGTTATGTATTTTATAAATCTGCCAAAGCGCTTTATTGCTTAATTTATCTAAATTTTTTTGCGGGATTGTCTTCGCGTAAGCCCTTAATTTATCCGCTTCAATTATAATATTTTTATTAATCTTTCCGGCATAGCCTGGCTCATTTATAATTCTATTAGCGATATTTTTACCAACTTCAAACGAATCTTTTTCGCCAAAATAAAACCACAGATGGTAGCCCGTGAACTTAGCTAAAATTTTACCATAAGCCCGACCGGTGTTTCTAACGAAGTCATTGGTGAAACAATAAAGCCAAAGAGTAGAAAAAAATAAATCGCAGTCCGGAATTTCTTCGCCGAGCATCCATGGGTCGTTTTTGGCATGAATCTTAATCATAAACGGTTTTCCTTTTTTGTTTAATCAATTTTCTTCTTCTTGGACGCGGCAAAAAATTATCTCTTGAAACTATCGGCCTGCCAAGCCGTCTCTCCAATTGTTTCCGCGCGCCGCCGGCAATATCTCCGCCCGCCTTCGCGTCTGATTTAAGTTTTGGTAAACCTTTTGAATCTTCATTCCTGTGTATTTCAGTAGCCGCCCGCTCGCCAAGCATGGAAAAAATCAATTCAAAATCGCCCATATGATCGCGTAAATTTTCTCGTTTCAATCCTTTTACTTTCTTATACTGACTGGGTGTAATTCCAAAAGTGGCCTTAGAAATTTCGGCAGTTAAAATTTGGTAATCGCGTTCAGTTTGCGCTCCGCGATTCTGCCACTCTTCGGTTAACTCTTCTCTAATCGCGATACCGCGCATTCTCTTTTCAATCCAGCTGTCTGGATAGCCTTTTAATTTGTATAACATCCGAGTGCGTTTTGTTGCTAATTCTGGATTCTCTATTTCCTGAACCCTCTCATACCCCACACGAGCCAACCACCGCTTAAATGGTTCTGCTTTGGGTGATGGGATAGATTGTACAATACGAAATATCCCCTCTGTGTTAGCGCAATTCATCTGTTGACGACCGCCTGCAGTTGGCACCCAAAGGGGGGTGACAATTTGTCCCCACCCTTTGTTAATTTCTGCATCTCTTAGCCTAAATTTCTTTATATAATCACTAACATTCGGCGTATCAGTTAGGGCAAAAAACACGTCATTCACCACGAACCACCACTCTCCGTTATGAATTACCCGACGAACCTTTCTGCCCTTGAACAGGGTGATTTTTGTGTCCTCCATATTTTTTAAGATTAAATTTTTTTAATTACTTTTACCATCCCATTGCCCGCATCCACCTCAACCAAATCGCCATCTTTCAACACCGAACAAATCTTTTTCACCCCAACCACGCAAGGAATTCGGAACTCTCGCGCCACAATAGCCGCGTGGCAGGTAATGCCGCCATCCTCGGTAATAATCGCGGCCGCGCGTTTCATCGCCGGTAAAAACGCCGGATGGGTGGTAATCGCGAGCATTATATCGCCGTTTTCAACCTTGGGCACGTCTTCAAAGCTGTTCACGATTTTTACTTTTCCGCGCGCCGAACCAGGACAGGCGCAAGCGCCAACGAGTTCATCGGTCTGTAATTTATCCTCTTCAATATCCAAAGAATTTTTTATCCTTTTGGCTTCTTCACTATAATAATATTTGACGGTTTTATCATCCGACCACATCAAACTATAACATATTCGCTCGTTGATTGCGTTCTCGTCGAACTTACCGCGCAAAACCGCGTCTTCAAATTCCGGCGCCGGAACATGATTTATTTGACGCAAACTTAAATGCAAACGCCGAACGAATTCGCTGTTAATCTTATCCAAAACATAATGGCCGTGATAAAAACACATTTTGCGAAAATCTTTTAACCAAATTATATCCCGCGCGATTTGAAACAAATGGCTCAATTTTTTTGGCAGTTTGATTTCAATCTCCAGCTTCTCTATCTGCGATCTGATTTTATCATGACGCGCTGATTCTTCTTTAACCAAATCAGAAACATTTTCCACTGCCAACTGGCCGCGCAACTCATCTAAATAATGATGCAAGCTATACGCCGGACCGATATATCCGTACGGGGTCCAGTGCCATTTTTCATAATGTTTTGTTATCCTCTCTATGGCTTCCGAACTGATTTTTTCCATTACTTCTTCATTTTTACTATCCCTTAAGATTCCGACATCTTGCTCGCGAGACTGAATAAATTTTAACAACTCCAAAAATTCAATCTGCTCTTCTTGCGTAAAATTCTTTTTGTATGGCGTGGTAAGAGTTATAAAATACTCAATCATTTTTACCTTATCACACACTCCGATGCTTTGTAAGTGCTCCCCCAACTCCTGACGTAAATAATTTGAATAAGTTTCGCCGTTACTATCCAAAAACCAAGTGGTCGCGATTGCGCGGGAATGCCCCGCGCTCTGCAGTTTACGCAGTTCTATATACTTATCATAGATATCTTGAATGCAAAACTTTTTGAAATCCAACTTATCCAGTTCTTTGGCGTAAGCAAAATATTGCCGATTAATTTTCTCGCATTCCTGATGTATTTCGTCAGCCCAATCCGGCTCAGCCACTATTTTGTCTTTTATCCATTCCGTAATCGCGTCAACCACCAACACCGGAATAAAGGCCGTAAGCGTTCCCTCAACGAATTCAAGATACCACTCTTTGAATAACTGCTCACCGTTCTTTTTGGGAATACAATCAACAAAAATACCGATAGTTCTATCAATAATATTATAATTGCAATTTGGAATGGAAAAATTTACGCGCCATTTCATAATTTCTTAATTATCCCATGTGTCATATCAATTTCCACTACATCACCGTCTTTAAAAATTTCTAACAGATGTTTTACACCAATCAAGCATGGTTTGTTTAATTCCCGCGAAACAATCGCCGCGTGGCAGGTCAGACCGCCAACTTGAGTAATAATCGCCTCTGCTCTGCACATGGCCGGAAGATGATCGGGCACAGTATTGGTGGAAAGCATAATGTCGCCTTCTTTCACTTTATCATTTTCCGAAGAATTCATCACAATCTTTGCTCTGCCGCGGACAATTTTAATTCCGCCGGTACAAGCCACGGTACCGCTCAATTCTTTCAAATTTAAATCAACCTCTTCCACTTCAACATTTTCTTTAAACCAATTACGCGCTTCAGTTGAAGCCAAGACTTCATCATTTTCACGGCGTGAAATCAAAACCGCGTAATTCATTCTCTGATCTTCTTTATCCGGAATAGCGTTCATCACTCCATCGGCGATTTGGTAAGCAAAAACCGTTAACCGGCGGCCGGTTAATTTTTCCATTTCCTCATCCCAAAAAGCGTGGATAATCGGATCCAAACCTAAAATATTACAGTTTGGTTCCGTGTTGACGATAAAAAATTTCTTCATAATTTTTCACCCAAAATAATTCTCCACCGCGAATTCAAATTGTTCAATAAATAATTGCTTTAGATAATCCAAACTATTTTGTTCGTAAAACAAAAGCATTGCTTTTTTGTAAGCAGTCTCATCCATGCTACGCAAAGACATCGGACACCAATCGTTGGCTAAAAGCATGGCGTTAGCAATCAAACGGCTAGTGCGTTTGTTGCCGTCAACGAATGGCTGGGTGTAAGAAATAAAAGAAACAGCTAATAACGCTTTAACCGCCGGATTTTTTTCTTTATTAATTATCTCAACGATTTTTTTAACCGCGTCTTCTATCTGAAACCTATTATCTAACGGCTGATAATTGGTGCCGGTAATTCTGACTAAAATGCTTCTAAAGTCATCAGGTATGCCTAAATCTTTTATCAAAAGCGAATGCACCGCTCGCACTTGGGTTCCTTTTAATATTTTGAATTGCTCACTGCTCTTTAAAATATAATCTAAAGCGTGTTTGTGATTCAAAATCATCACTGCTTCCTCTTTGGTGTGCCCTTCGGCCTCGCGCGATTCTTTAATCAGTGTTTCGGTTTCGAGCAAAGAATAGGTGTTGCCTTCCAGATGCGATGATTTCCAGGAAAGTTCAATGGTCAAACGTTCAAATTCCTTACGCAAACTTGCCACATTCATCTTCGCGCGTTTTTTCTGATACTCATTGTTTGCGGTCTCCAGACGTTTAAATTCAGAAGCGGTAAAAAAATCTTTGGGATAATCAAAAACTTCCCAATTAAATTGTTTCTTGATTTCTCTCTGATCCTGCGGCGTCTTAAAATAACTGTCCGCGTCAAAATGAAATAAAAATGGATTTTTATTTTTTGATAGATAAACCACCCCGCGCCCTTTCCCGCTTTTTTCAACCAAACCAGACGATAAAAGCGCTTCTATGTCGCGTAAGATCGTCGGTTTAGATACTTTGTCAAATCGAGTCGCTATAAACGTTAAAATAGCGCTTTGTTGCGCTTTTTTTGTCTTTTGTAAATACTCTAAAATCGCATTTTGTCGCTGTGTTAACATAAAAAATAGATTAAATTAAATCGTCTCATTTTAACACACTAATCGTATCATTTTGATACGATTTTTACAACACCAAAATTAGCATCAACTTCAACTTCGTCGCCGTCTTTAAAATTCTTCGTCGCGTTTTTCAAACCAACGACGCAGGACAACCTCACATCAAAAACTCTTGATAATTATGCTTGTTCACCAGAGACACGCTGCTATTTGGGTAACTTAAAAAATCCTTCGGCGGTTGGAAGCTGTCTTTATTCCATTTAAATTCAAACCCCTCTAACTTGCCATTATATTCCTCCAAATAGTCAACTTCTTTTTGATCATGCGTGCGCCAAAAATATAAACCGGCTGAGCGTTCAATATTTTGCAGATGTTTCATCCTTTCAACCACGCAAAAATTTTCCCACAGCGCGCCAACATCATTTCGCAACTCCAAAGAGTTATACTGGTTTATCAGGCTATTTCTTATGCCAAGATCATAAAAATAAATTTTTTGCTTTTTGCCTATCTCCTTGCGCAGATTGCGGCTAAACGCGCGTAAACGAAATATGACAAACGATTTCTCCAGCAAATCAAGATAGCGCCAGACAGTATCGCGGCCGCACTGCAAAGTTACCGCTAACTCATTTATTGATACTTCGTTGCCAATTTGCAAGGCCAATAACTGCAATAAATTCAATAATAACGTCGATCTTTTCAGATTTTCAAATTCCAAAACATCTTTATATAAATACTGTCCGCTCAAATTATCAAGCAACACGCGCGCGCCATTTTGCCCCGCTTTTATGATACCGGGATACATCCCAAAAGTCAGAAAAAACGGTAGTTGCGAATCCACTTCATATCTACGATATACTTGAGACAACTCGTCTAAAGATAATGGGAAAAGCGGAAACTCCAAAGCGCGGCCGGTCAGCGGCTCATTAATTTTATTCGCCAAATCAAAACTGGATGAACCTGTCGCTATAATTTGCAGATCCGGGTAAGTATCTATCAAAAGCTTAAGAGAAAGACCGATGTTCAGTACTTTTTGCGCCTCATCAAGCGCTATAATCTTGTGATTACCCAAAAAATTTTTCAATACGGCTGGATCTTGTTTCTCCAACGCCCTTCTTACGCTAATAATCTCACAATCAAAATAACCATCGCCATTGGTATGTTTTTTCAAAATTTCCTTCAATAGAGTTGTTTTGCCTACTTGTCTGGCCCCATACATAATTAAAATTTTGCCTTTAAAGAGCCATTTTTCTAAAATAGGCTGTAGATTCCGCTTAATTAACATAAAATATGGATTTATTATTAAAATTGACGGTTAATCAGCAGTAATTATACAGAAAATTGCAGGTTTGTCAACAATTTTTATCCACAGTGTAATGCCTGCCCCACCTCCCCCACCACATCTTCCGCGTTATAAAAAGTCCCGTATTTTTCAAATAATTT
>MGXQ01000083.1:0-20506 GCA_001801405.1 Gammaproteobacteria bacterium RIFCSPHIGHO2_02_FULL_42_13
CGGACTTTCACCGCCTAGAACTGCGCCATGCCTAGCGCACTTTTAATCCCGTATTCCGCTTCGCTCCATACGGGCTACGCCGGCTAATGGTTTCGTGGCGATCGCCAATTTCAGAAAAATTTCATGTAGACGCATCGCTTCGCATTATTTCTTTTTCTCTATTATCTCATTCAACTCTGCTTCCAATTCCTCTACTGTCGGCAAACTTGTTTTTAATTCTTTTGGTAACGACTTTGATAGCTTATACTCAGACACACCGATTGGTGCATTAATATTTCTTAAAGCATACTCTGCTACCACTTTGCTTTTTGATTGGCACAACAAGATACCAATTGTTTGGTTGTCCCCCTCTTTCCTTAATAAATCATCAACAGCTGAGAGATAAAAACTTAGCTGCCCTGTATGTTCGGGTTTAAATTTTGAAGCCTTGAGCTCGCACACCACAAATGCTCTTAAATTTAAATGATAAAAAAGCAAATCAATAAAAAATTCTTGATCATCAATCATCAATGGAACTTGTGAACCAACAAACGCGAACCCTTGCCCTAGCTCAAGCAAAAAGTCTCTCATATGTGCAATTAATCCCTCCTCTATAGCACGCTCATGCGCTTTACCTTGAATAGTAAGAAAATCAAAATGATAAGGATCTTTTAAAATATCATGCGCCAAATCAGACTCTGCTTTTGGCAAATGTTTTGTAAAATTTGTTAACTTCTTATCTTTTTTTGCTTGTCGCTTATATAATTCGCTCTCGATTTGCATCTCTAATACGGAGCGTGACCAGCCATTTTTAATGGTCTCTTCTGAATACCAAACACGCATCGAGCCAGACTTAACTTTATGTAAAAGCAACACAATATGCCCCCATGGCAATTGGTGCACAGCTTGTGCACCAATTTCAAAATCTGGATACGCTTGTGCAAAAAGACGCATACGCTTTAGATTAGTCACTGAAAAACCCTGCAACTCAGGAACAGCTTTCCGTAAATCATTGGAGAATTGTGTTAAAAACTGATCGCCCCACTTAAACATTTTCTGTTTATCAATAATCTCTCGCCCTAATTGCCAATAAAAACCAATTAACTCCTTATTAACTGCAAGAGCAGCTCGTAACTGAGTGGTCTTTAGCCGCTTTTTAACATCGGTTAAAAATGCTTTATAGCGAGAATCTAAATACAAAGTTTCTGATTTATTTAAAAGTTTCTTTTTCATTTTGAGAGAGTTCATATGCATAATTTACTCCTCAGCATATTCGCAACAGCGTATAATGGATAAGAACGCAGCCAATCATAAATCGAAAAATTATGAGCCGAAAAACGAATGCCATAAGGCGAACGCTGATGCTCCTCTAAAAAAATCTTAGCGCTTTTTAACTGGCCGCTTTTTCCGCCTTTAACTTCAATCGGCAAAACCAGCTGATTATATTGCATCAAATAATCAACCTCCGCATTGCTATTACGACTTTCTCTGCACCAATAATATAGTTGTGTTTTTTGATATGGATCGGAATATGCTAAAATTTCTTGCCCAACAAAAGCCTCGACAATAGCGCCTTTATTGATTAGTGATTGTGTGGGCGATAACAACCAATCCTTAACCTCCAACCCTAAAATAGTTTGCGCAAGCGCCACATCTAAAAAAATCACTTTAAAATGATCGGATTTAGCTTGCGCACCCAAAGGAACTCCTTGCCCAGCACTATTCAATACGCGATGAATAACATTCGCTTTTTCTAATAAATCCAAACAGGGCGCTAATTCTCGTTTTCGATATTCCCCCGGAATATCTTTATACTGGAATTTGTTTCCCAACATTGCTGGCACACGATCAAATAAAAGATCAATATATTTTATTTGAAATTTTGTGGCATATTTTTGAAAATCTTGTTTATATGTTTCAATCAGCGAATGATGCACTTTGATGCATGGCGCTATCTCGCTTGTCTCAATCCATTTTTTGACCGCCTCCGGCATGCCACCAACCGCCATATAAACCGCCAATGTTTCAAGAATTTGTTGATGTACACTTTCGGTTAATGCTTGATGGATTTCATGCTCTAAAATAGCCTTGGACATCAAGGCTAAACCACAGGCTCGTAGAAACTCTATGAATGACATCGGATACATCGATAAAAAATCTACTCGACCAACGGGCACGCTAGTGTTTTCAAGCGAAAAATCAAGCAATGAACCTGCCGCAATAACATGCAATTCTGAACATTCTTCATAAAAATAGCGCAACGCTGTAATCGCTTTTTGCACTTCTTGTATTTCATCAAAAAATAATAATGTTTTACCGGGAATAATTTCTTGTCCAGATAGCAATGCAAGATCTCTAATAATTCTTTTTGCATTCAAATCTTGTTCAAAGACAGTATGAAATTTGGGTTCTTTTTCAAAATTAATTTCAACAAAATTCGAAAAATCCTTACCCAATGTCCTGACGATATGGGTTTTACCAACCTGCCTTGCCCCCCTTAAAATCAATGGCTTTCTAGCTGCACTAAGGCGCCAATCTGTAAGCTGTTGATAAATATGTCTTTTCATAAAAAAACCTCAATTCATGGTCGAAAAACAATGTAATTGTAGCTTAAAAATGGTCGAAAAACAATGTAATATTTATTTTTTATGGTCGTTTTACAAGGTAAATAAATAATAATCATGGCCGAAAAACAAGGTAACTGTGGCATCTGTATAAACATATGGTTTACTATATAATTTCAAAAAAATCGATAAAGGACTTGATCCATGCGACAGGTACCAAAGTATAAATTATTACCCATTTTTCTGATCATTCTTTTTGATGAAATCGGATTAACGGTCGGCACGCCCGTTCTACCTTCGCTGTGCTTTGATCCGAAAACTCGGCTCTTTGTCATCACAACATCACATGCCGTACGCAGCATGTGGTATGGTATTCTCTCAGGATTACCACATGTTATTGCTATTGCTGCCGCCGCGCTCTTGAGCATCTTTTCAGATTATTGGGGACGCAAGAAAATTTTATTGCTTGCCGCGATCAGCGTATTAATTTATTGCTTATTTACCGCTATCGGTATTTTTTATGGTTACTTATCTTTTATCATTCTCGGCGGATTAATCAGTGGACTTTGTGCGCGCACAGAACCGATTGCTTCAGCCGTTGTCGCCGATCACTCAACCGCTGAACGCAAATTAATTAACATGGGGTATCTGCAACTCTTTATTTCGATCGGCGCATTTATTGGCCCGCTTATCGGCGGCTTGTTTGCCGAGCGTTTTTTCTTTAAGCAATTAAATTTTTCTGCGCCGTTTATTTTGGGCACGCTCTTTAGTATCGTTACATTTTTATTAGTCAATAATTATTTTAAAGAAAGTTACACGCCTAAAAAAGAAAGCAACATATTTTGTTGGCACAGCTTTACAAATTTATTAAACAAACAAACCGTCGCTATTTCAATTTTATTAATCTTAACGCAAATCAGTTGGCGCACGTATTATCAATTTATGCCGGCGGTCTTAAAAATTAATTTACACGCGAATACCTTATATATCGGCGTCTTTGTCGCATTGATTTCACTTTATTTAAGTCTGGCTGCATTATTTGGACTGAAATGGTTTACCAACTGGTTTGATGTCAAAAAAATTGCGCGCCTGTCGGTATATGTTTTATTTATTGGGCTGATAGTGAACGCGATTGCGACCATCTCGTCTCATCACGCTTGGAGCAAGAGCTTACTCTGGATCGCCGCTCTCCCGATTGCGGCCGCCGATGTCATTGTCTATTGCGTCATAACGACATTATTTTCTAATGCCGTGTCAGCAGAAAATCAAGGCAAGATTATGGGCTTAAATTATATGCTAGTGATGTCTGTCTGGGCTATTACCGGCTTTGCTGGCGGCCTGTTAGGTGCAATTAATATTAGCTTGCCAATCTGGTTGACGCCACTGCCGCTATTGCCATTGATTTTTTATTCGAAGATATTTGAGAAAATTGAGTGAGGTCATCCGGAACTCGCGTTATAATTACTAAGTTCTCGACAAAAAAATAACCGGTTACATCTCGTTCGGCGGTTGCAAAGTGGGCGCTTGAAATGGCGTTGCAGCTGACACCGTTGCAGAATTTACCTCGGCTTTTGCAGAATCATCATTCTCTGGCGCCATTGCTTTTTGAGCCGCTTTTGCTGACGTCTTGTTTTGTTTGGCAAGATTGTCTTGGTGCTCTTCTCTTTGTTGTTTTACTTGTGCCGTTTCTTTATCTTCTTCTTGTGCCATCGTTTTAATATAATCAACGCGTTGCTGCGGTGTTGTTTGCTGAGCCGGTGTCTTGACGCCCAACATTTGTAAAATCCCGCCGGTACTTACGCCTTTCCCGACCGCACTGAGCGGACTAAAATCCTCATTTATTCTATTGAATTGTTGTCTGTTACGCTCTACTCGCGCTGCTTCATCTTGCTGGGATACTTTGTCAACATCTTTTTTTAACCTCTCCCATTCCGCATCAATACGCTTTTGCTCCCCGCTTCGATTATCTGCTGGTAATCGTTTTTCAAGATCTTTTGCGACCAATGATTCACCTCGGGCAAACCTATCATCCATTTCTTTTCGCTCAGCATCCATCTGTTTACGTTTTGCGGCGGAATCCGCTAGACTTTCTTCGACATATTGGTCCACTGTGTATTGTTCTTGTTTTGGTGAAACTGCCATGACTTTCTCCTAAAAGTTCTCTTACTCACATTATAGTATATACATAAAAGAACGGTTGTTGAAATAGCAAATTTTAAGTATTTTAGTGTTTTTATCCGCTTTGCAAATAATAATAATCCCCCAGACAATCCAGGGATTTTTATTTTGCAGCAACCCATAGCCAATTCATAAGATTTCTGCTATGTTTGTAGTGCAATAAAAATACAGCAGAGTGGGTATGAACTTATATACAACGACAGTGACGATTTTCCTGGTGCTCGATGCGCTCGGCAATATCCCAATTTACATATCGATTTTAAGCCATGTTGATCCAACACGACATTCGCGCATTATCTTGCGAGAATCTTTCTTTGCGTTAATCACGCTAACAATTTTTCTCTTTGCCGGTAAATTCATTATGAAAGGTCTTAATTTATCCGACCAAGCACTCGGCATCGCAGGCGGCATCATCCTTTTTATTATTGCTGTCCGTTTGATTTTTCCACAGGATGATCGACAAAAAGATATCGAGCCCACGAGTGAACCTTTTTTAGTACCCCTTGCAATCCCACTTTTTGCAGGTCCTGCGACCATGGCAGTATTGCTGTTATTTGCGGATAAAGAAGCCGGGCATCTTGCTTATATTTTTCTGGCGCTTCTCATTGCCTGGGGGGCAAGCACACTCTTGTTGCTCGCCAGCACGCAGCTCAGCAGAATCTTAGGCAAAAAAGGTCTCACAGCGATTGAGCGCTTAACCGGCATGATTCTCACCACATTATCTATCCAAATGTTTTTACAAGGCATCAACGATTATTTTCACTTAACACATTAATAACCTAAAAAAATCCCTAAAAAAATAATCCAGCCGATGCTTTGATGCAGTGTTTTTATCCGACTGTAAAGGTCTATTTTTTGCGTTTGAATCACATATCGTTCATAAATATAAATGCCTAATATCCCCAATAAAGACAAAAAGTAAAAGACACTTAATCCGTCAAAGATACCTACGATAATTAATAAACTCATAATAATCACTTGAAACACTACCATCGTTAAAAAATGATTATCGCGCTTGATAAATTTTAATAAAAAATATGTGCGCAACCGAAATACTCGATCTGCAATACCATTCAACCCCCAAATCATGAGCGCAACAAGCGCTAAAACATACGCTATAACAGGCATCTGTGCCGACACTAATGTAAACGGCATAAAAATAACATACGCTATCGATAGAAATGTAAAGCCTTGTATTTTATATTTCACATCCGGCATCAGCTGAAACAATAATGCCGCTAAAAATGCGGCGCCGGTGAGCGCCAAAAACAACCCATTGACAAAGAGCCCAAATAATAATTCGTATAGAACCATGAGTATAAATAAAACATACGCGCTTTTTAAGGTGACTTTGTTTTTACTCAATGGAGTAAATGTCAATATCGATTGAATGTGATAATTTTGCTGCGCAACATCTATTGAGATATAAATCGTTAAATATGCCAATAGTAACAATAATAAAAATGCGAACAACATCGAAAAAGATCGCAGACCGTGATTAGCAATCCACAATGCCCAAAGCGCCGGCCACAGCAACAATCCAGCTAAACGCCGATCTTGCCATATTGCAGAGAGATATTTATCAATGATCCAATTCATTCCACCGCCCTTTGCTTGTAATTGCTCCAGCTCATAATGAGAATGGCGAAGACGATCAGCACAATTGCTGATATCAACCAACCATTCAATTGTTCACCAAAAACAACCCAGCCCCAAAATATACCTGTTAAAATGACAACCCCATCTACTAAACTATAATAAACTGGACCGGCTAATTTCAATAGGATAAACAACAAAATATAGCCAATGGCGGCCAATATAACACGTAATAACACCAAACTGCCTATAAAATTGATCGGAAGCCACAATTTTTGAGGTTGATAGGACAACACAAACGGCAATAAAATTACGGTCGCAAACAACAGCATACCCGCTGATAGCATGACAGAATCAACATCCGGCGGTCTAAACCGCGCAATGTAAATCGCACATAAAGCAAAACTAAATGGTGTTATTAAAGCCAAAAGTATCCACGAGGTAAAATGAACCGTTAAAAAATTCGAGTGAGGCAAAATAATCAACATAATGCCAAACAAACCCAACAAAACGCTAAAAAATCGCACCCACCGGAACTTTTCCAAATGAAACAACAGCGCCAATGGATAAATGATCAACGGGGAGATATTGATCACAATCGCCAAAATATTAGAAGGCATTCTGTCCGCCATCGCATACATATTGGTATTGGGTATCGCAATCCCCAAGACTGCCGTAATTAAAAAATACTGCCAATATTTCTTGAGCGCAGACCATGTTGCGCCACGAAACAACAAATATAAAACAGATAAAACACCCGGACCCAGTGTCTGCCAAAACGTGTAATCCAACACCGGCATGCCATGCTGCTCTACATAACGCGCAATCACATAACCCGAACCCCAAATAAACCCCAATAATAATAAGAGAGAAACAGAAAGCGTCAATGATTTATGATGAGGCATATTGTCTACTCTTATGTTTTAAAAGTAAGAAATCTCCGCTGCTTGCAGCGGAGACAAGGGCGCTGGGGAGTCCAGAGGGGAGCAATGCAATGCTCCCCTCTGGTCGCCGTCCGCGCGGGTTTCCCGCGCAGGCGAAATAAATTAAGGAAACAATCTCGGCCGCTTGCGGCCGAGTTGTTGAATAATGCAAAAATAATTTTGATATGACGATCCAATGCCCCGCGATTTTCAGCGACAACTTGACAAGCACGCTGACCATATTCTTCAGATAATTCTTCATTTTCTAAAAATTTTATTACCTCGCAAGCTAACTCTTTTTCATTATTAATAATTGTGAGAGCCTCTGCTTTTTCCAATAATAATGCTGCTTGTGCAAAATTAAATAAATGCGGGCCGGAAATAATCGGCAACGAAAATAACGCGGGCTCTAACAAATTATGTCCGCCTGTCGACACCAAACTGCCACCCACAAATACAACATGCGCGATCGAATAGAACGACATCAATTCGCCCATGGTATCGACCAACAAAACCGCTTGATCTGTAAATTCATTTTTACTGCGCAAAGCGACCGGCAATGCTTGTGCACGACATAATTTTGCAATATCCGATGCGCGCTCAGGATGACGCGGAACCAATATTAATAAACAATCTGTAAAACGCTCACGCACCCTTAAAAAAGCTTCTAAAATAGATTTTTCTTCGCCCGGATGCGTACTTGCCGCGACCCAAATCTTTTTGTTTATACCTAATTGCATACGCAAAATATCAGTGCTTTCCAATGCACTCGCTGGAATTTGCATATCAAATTTAATGCTGCCTGTGACATGAATTTTGTTTGACGATATGCCTAGGTGTTCAAAACGTTTTGCATCATCTTCCGTTTGCGCCGCAATCGCATCAAGCTGACGCAACATGATGCGCACTATTCTTGAAATACGCGCATAACGTTTAGCTGAACGCTCAGATAATCGCGCATTGGCTAATAATATTTTGATTTTCGTCGCGTGACAATAATGCAACATATTCGGCCAGAGTTCTGTTTCAATTAAAATTAATAATCTCGGTTTAACTTTTTTTAAAAATCGCTGGACGACGTTTGGCAAATCATACGGAACATATACATGAAAAATGGTATCGCCTAATAATGCTTTTGCGCGCTCAGCACCCGTCGGCGTCATGTTGGTTAATGTAATCGGTACATTGGGATGACGCGCCTGTATTGCCCGAATTAACGGAACGGCGACAAGCGTTTCGCCAACAGAAACAGCGTGCACCCAAATGCCGTTCTGATATATTTCAGGACAATCAAAATAGCCGAAGCGTTCGCGCACGCGATGACGATAGCCAGGCACTTTGCGGGACTGCCACAAAAGACGAACCAAAACAAATGGCACTAAAATGTAACAAAACAAGTTATATAGATAACGCATAGCTCACTAAATACCATTTTTTCACCAAAACAACCAGTCCAACCTCTCAGCCAACCTCTCAGCAGCTCAGAGCTGCCGAAAACACCCACCTTAAATCCCTTGCCCTGACTGGCTCTCCCCAGCTCAGAGCTGCACGGATTACATGCCTTGAGATATAGATTACATTTTTGCTCTGAGCTGCTGTAAGACAGTCAGAGAGCGGTGTTGAAGGGATCTTCGACTCTGTGCTAAAGCACCGAACTCCGAGCTAAAGCACGCGTTGACCAAAATTAGAACCTAACCCTGGCTCGCAAAAGTGACAGATCTTCTAAATTCAGCTAACATGTCACGATGAAATACTTAATATCTCCATCAATTCTATCCGCTAACATGGCAAAACTCGGCCAAGAGGTCGAAGATGTGCTCGCAGCCGGCGCAGATATGATTCATGTCGACGTGATGGATAATCATTACGTACCCAACCTAACGATCGGCCCCTTTATTTGTGAAGCACTGCGCAAACATGGCATCAAAGCACCGCTCGATGTACATCTCATGATAGAACCCGTCGATGCCATCATCCCCGCTTTTGCTAAAGCTGGCGCGACCTGCATCACCTTTCATCCGGAAGCAACGCCTAATATTCAAAAAACAATTGAATTAATTAGAACCTATCACTGCCAAGTCGGCTTAGCGATCAACCCCGAAACTTCAATTGATTATATTGAGCCCGTTTTGGATCAACTCAATTTAATTTTAATGATGACCGTCCATCCGGGTTTTGCTGGACAAAAATTTATTGCCGACGTGCTTCCAAAAATTAAAGCCGTGCGCGAATTAATTGATAATCAAAGTAGAAAGATTCAATTATCAGTCGATGGCGGCATTAACACAGAAACAATCACGCAAGCCGCACAAGCCGGTGCCGATATGTTTGTTGCCGGTTCTGCGATTTTTGGACAGAAAATAAAAATCCCCGCTGCAAGCAGACGGGGTATTTTTATTTCTTTTATTGATCGCCTGCGCGGCAAAGCCGCGCGAACGGCGACTCAAGGGGAGCGTTCGCCCGCTCCCCTTGAGAATCCCCAAGCGAAAAGTCCCACGCGGCAAGCCGCGGGGAAATCTTCACATTATAAAAAAATGATTGATGAGCTTAGAAATCAATTGAAACAAGATGATTAAAGAATTAATCGATCGACTACAGCTACAAAAGCATCCCGAGGGCGGCTATTTTAAAGAACTCTATCGTTCTGCTGACAGCATAAAACCGCCTGCGCGTTTTAATGCGGAAAAACGCTCTTGCGCCACGGGCATTTATTTTTTATTGGAAACGAGGAATAATCAAATCCGGCTGCAAGAGCTCTATTGCAACCCACGCTACGAGCGCGGCCATTTGCGAACCCACACGTGGCACATCATATCGATGACATTTCTTAGGAACAACCAAATATACCGTTGTCTGATTTACATCTGCTATATATGAATCGAAAAGCACATAATCATACATTGATTTCTCTTGCGTGAAATTAAAAACGTTGACAACGCGAGTTTCGGATAAGCTTTGTCAAGACTGAAATTTTTAATGTCATGTTTAATGTTCGGGCGAAAATGCGCCAGATTTGGCCAGATGAGGCATTTATCGCAAAATAAGCGAAGATGTAGTTATTCTACATTGAGCTTATTTTGCGATGAATAACGAAATATGGCCAAAAAATGGCGCATTTGCAGCCAAACGCTTATCCGGAACTCGCGTTGACAAACGGCATTGCTTCATCAAGCATCGCCATTTGAATAAGGATTCGTTTTGGTTTATTCATGAAATTTATGCGTTGAAATATTTTTCAATACCACTCTCCGTTCCCAGCAACAGCACATCCGCTCTGTTTTTTGCAAAGATGCCATTGGTCACGACACCGGCGATGTTGTTGATGGTTTCTTCTAATCTTAAAGGATCGAGGATTTCTAATCCGTGGACATCTAAAATAATATTACCATAATCACTGACAAAGCCTTCGCGATAAATCGGTCGGCCGCCGAGCGCGACTAACTCGCGCGCCACATAACTCCTCGCCATTGGAATAACTTCAACCGCAACCGGAAATTGCCCCAACAAATCCACTTTTTTAGATTGATCGGCAATACAAATAAATTTCTTTGAAACAGAGGCAACAATCTTTTCGCCGGTCAAGGCGCCGCCGCCACCTTTGATCATTTGCAGATGCTCATTTATTTCATCTGCACCATCGACATAAATGGGGATATCATCAGCCGCATTTAAGGAAATCACATCAATACCGATTTTTTTTAATCGCTTTTCACTAGCAATGGAACTAACCACGGCACCCTTAATGGAATCTTTCAACGTCGCCAATGCGTCGATAAAATAATTAACCGTTGATCCAGTGCCAACACCAATAATGCTATTTTCAGGCACATACGCCAACGCAGCAACTGCCGCGATTTTTTTAAACCTATCTTGTGACATGATGTATCTCTTAATTAAAAAAATGAGATCATCATCTTAGTATGACCAGATCCCGCGGTCAAGCCACGGGATGACGAAAACAAAACCTAAAAACTATAGTCCATGCCTGTATTCACTTCCATGACATCGGCATCGGTAATCACATCATCGGCTGTTTGCAATTTATCTCGCAATACTCCATAGGTTTGCTCTAATTTCGCTTGATATGCTTTATTGGTCAAACCACTCACCACCGGCATATGCCGACCTAACACATGACATAAAGCATTCTCAAAACCGTCAACCGTTTCAACCTGCTGACGTGTCCAAGCGCGCGTGAGCGAACCACATAATTCAATCATGTCAGATATCGACATTTCTTGATTTAATATATGTTGTGTACCTTGTCGACCAAACATGCCTGCGCTTTGTAAAGAACTATGTCGTGCCAGTTTATCTAACTTACCTGACAAGCCATCTAACGCCGCCGTCGTATTATATAAAATCATGAGGGGATCTTGAAAAGGACGTTCATTGGTTTTTTTATAAATTAATGAATCGAGCGTGTGCGCATTACCCAAGAAACTCGTCAGCAATTCTTCTAAAAAAACTTTTAACGCATCGACAAGTTTATTTTTCTCTTGATCTACTTCCATATACTCCGCCATGTCACACCCTCCTTGATGATTGCTACAGTATCAATTATTCTAATCTAACTTCTTGATTAATAGCAAGGTTATTTTTATAAAATATAGCGACTCAGATCATCGTCTTTCAGCAGCTCGTTTAGATGTCGGTTGACATATTGTCGATCAATGCTAATGTTTTTCTTTGCACAATCTGGTGCTTCAAAAGAAACCACTTCGAGCAATCTTTCCATCACAGTGTGCAAACGACGTGCACCAATATTTTCCAAATGTTCATTCACCTGAAAAGCCACTTCGGCAATGCGACGAATACCTTCTGTGGTAAATTTTAGTTTTACGCCTTCCGTTAAAAGTAACGCCGCATATTGTTCCGTCAACGATGCTTTTGTGTCAGTTAAAATTTTCACAAAATCATCTGCGGTTAACGCTTTTAATTCAACACGAATCGGCAAACGTCCTTGCAATTCAGGCACAAGATCAGAAGGTTTTGAAACATGAAACGCACCAGAAGCAATAAATAAAATATGATCGGTTTGCAACATGCCGTATTTTGTTGACACCGTACAACCTTCGATTAATGGCAACAAGTCACGCTGTACGCCTTCGCGCGAAATATCGGCGCCGCGCACATGACCTTCTGTGCTACGTGTAATTTTGTCAATCTCATCTAAAAATACTATGCCATGTTGCTCAACGCTATTGACCGCATCTAATTTCAATCGCTCATCATCAATTAATTTTGCCGCTTCTTCGTCTTCTAAAATTTTCATCGCATCTTTGATAAGCATTCGACGCGTTTTCTTTTTCACGCCCGATGATAAGCTTTGAAACAAACCACTTAATTGATTCGTCATTTCTTCCATGCCGGGCGGACCCATAATTTCAACGCCAACAGATGGCAAAGACAGTTGCACATCAATCTCGCGATCATCTAATTTTCCTTCACGCAATTGTTTGCGAAATTTGGCTTTTGTGTTTTCACCTTGCGTTTCTTTGGCCTCATTGGCCTCGATCATGTCATCCGATGCAGGCAACAAAATATCTAAAATTCTTTTTTCAGCGGCATCATGCGCCATAGATGCTGCCTTCGCTAACGCTTCTTCGCGTTTCATTTTAACAGCGGCATCCACTAAATCGCGAATAATCGATTCCACATCGCGCCCCACATAACCCACTTCGGTAAATTTAGTCGCTTCGACTTTAATAAAAGGCGCCTTAACCAATTTTGCTAAACGGCGAGCAATTTCAGTTTTACCGACGCCCGTGGGTCCAATCATGAGAATATTTTTGGGAGTAATTTCACCACGCAAGTCAACGGGCACTTGTTGACGACGCCAACGATTGCGCAACGCCACGGCGACAGCACGTTTCGCATCATCTTGACCGACGATAAAACGATCGAGCTCGCTCACAATTTCTTTTGGCGTCATCACGGAAGGTGTAGTTATCTCAGCGGTAGCTGTTATCATAAAAAGCCTTATAAAAAATTATTTTTTAGGAATCGTCAATTCTTCGATCACTAAATTCTGATTAGTGTAAATACAAATGTTGCTCGCGATCGTTAAACTTTTCTCAACAATCTGACGTGCATCTAATTTTGTGTTTTCAACGAGCGCTGTCGCGGCCGCTTGCGCAAATGAACCGCCAGAGCCAATCGCAATTAAATTATTTTCTGGTTCAATGACGTCGCCATTGCCCGTAATAATTAATGAGCTATCAATATCGGCAACCGCCAGCAGCGCTTCTAATCGGCGCAACATGCGATCCGTGCGCCAATCTTTTGCGAGCTCAACAGCCGCACGCGCCAATTGACCATGATACATTTCAAGTTTTTGTTCAAAGCGCTCAAACAGCGTAAATGCATCTGCGGTGCCGCCGGCAAACCCGGCAATCACTTGGTCGTTGAACAAGCGTCGCACCTTGCGCGCATTGCTCTTCATGACCACATTGCCCATCGTCACCTGACCATCACCACCGATGACCACTTTGTTATCGCGACGAACCGATAAAATTGTTGTACCTTTATATTGATCCAAAGAAAAGCTCCTGTTTAGCAATAAAATGAAAGACATCTCTCATATGGGGACGGCAGCCGCCTTTTCAAGGTCATTTTCGATCGATTTCCAAAACCACACTGCTAATATCCTGCTGACTCAACGTATCTCGAGCAACCTCTGCATCACTCCTATTATTAAATGGCCCGACCTGAACGCGATACCATTCCATTTGACCACGCATCATCGGCACGACTTTGCTATGAAATCCAATTTCATTTAATTTTGTCTCAAACGCCTTTACATTATTTGGGTCAGACAACGAGGCAACTTGTAATATATATTTTGTCTTTTTACTATCGGACGCCGTCGCATCGGTTGCAACATTGACCGTATTTTTTGGCAACATACTATAAAAATCAAAATGTACGGGCGGCGCTTCTTCTTTTACCACTTTTTGCGGCGCTGTTTTTTTCACCACCATCGTCGGCTGATCAACGGTAGGCGCTTCTGCCTTATCTTTTAATTTATTAAAAAAATATAACCCGCCAACAATACCCAACCCAATGACAATCAATACAATAAAAACAAAAAGCCATGAAAAATATTTTTTCGGTTTTTCGGGCGACTTCTTGCTCACGGGCTTTCGCCAATTCCGCGAATTGCCATGCGCACGATGCACATAATCTTTTGGCATATTACATCACCTCCGGCGTTGATATCTTTAATAACGTTAAGCCATTCTGTAAAATTTGTTTAGTCGCCATCACCACACTTAATCGCGCGTGACGCAATGCATCGTCGTCTATAATAAATTTCTCGGCATTATAATAAACATGAAAACGATTTGCGAGCTCGCGCAAATAATTCGCTAATTGATGTGGCGCCAAGTCCTGCGCCGACTTTAATAGCGTCTCGGCATACTGTGATATATAGGATATTAATGCTTTTTCATACGGC
Source organism: Gammaproteobacteria bacterium RIFCSPHIGHO2_02_FULL_42_13 (assembly GCA_001801405.1). Taxonomy (GTDB): domain Bacteria; phylum Pseudomonadota; class Gammaproteobacteria; order UBA12402; family UBA12402; genus O2-02-FULL-42-9. The sequence continues at coordinate 14,700 of MGXQ01000083.1, forward strand.
GAAGTTAAACAATCGAGGGCAGAAATGCCCGCCACCTGATCAAATGTCATATGACGTTCGTCTAACTGACGAAACACGCTACAAATACGCGCATAGGCATACTGTATATAATAAACCGGATTTTCATTTGATTTTGATTTTGCCAAATCCAAATCAAAATCCATATGTTGATCACACGCCCGCATCACATAAAAAAATCGCGCCGCATCATTACCCACTTCTTCACGCAATTCGCGTAACGTCACAAACAATCCGCTTCGCGTCGACATCGGCACCTTTTTGCCATTGCGCCACAACACCGCAAATTGCACCAACGGAATTTGTAGCGCCTCTTTTTTTAATCCTAATGCGCCGACGGCCGCACGAATACGCGGCACATAACCGTGATGATCGGCACCAAATATATCGATCAAACGATCAAATCCACGTTCAAGTTTATGCCAATGATAAGCAACATCCGACGCGAAATAAGTGTGCGCTCCATTGCTGCGCATGAGCACACGATCTTGTTCATCCCCAAATTTGGTCGCACGAAACCACTGTGCGCCGTCTTTTTCAAATACATGACCACGCTCACGCAATGCATCAATACCTTTTTGAATCGCGCCGCTCTCTAAGAGCTGTTTTTCGGAAAACCATTCATCAAAATCCACGCTAAACTCATGCAAATCATCTTTAATATCCGCCAATATCGTATCGGTACCCCGCTGATGAATTGTCTGATAACCCTGCTTTAATAGCTCTTTTGCGCGTATAATTAATGCATCGATATGCTCGTCTTTATCACCACCTTGCGGTTCATCGGCGGGAATATGCTCAAAAACTTTTGCGGATGGATGTTTAAATTTATCTTGATATTGATCCTTCAACGCTTGCGCAATAGCCACAATATAATCGCCGCAATAACCATTGACCGGAAAAATAAATTTTGCGCCTAAAATTTCTAAATAACGCAACCAAATACTCGTTGCCAAAATATCCATTTGACGGCCGGCATCATTCACATAATATTCGCGGTGCACGTCAAAACCTACCGCCTGTAATAAATCCGAAATCGCTGAACCATATGCCGCACCACGTCCATGTCCAACATGTAATGGACCCGTTGGATTCGCCGAAACAAATTCGACGATAACACGCTGCTTGTGACCGGCATTGCTCAAACCAAATTTTTCGCCATCTTCTAAAACTTTTGCAATCACGGATTGCTCAACATTTTGTTTCACAAAAAAATTAATGAACCCCGGACCCGCAATTTCAATTTTTTCAATCTCTTTGGCACGGCTTAATGCATCCACTAATAAAGTCGCCAATTCAAGCGGCGGTAATTGAGCGGATTTCGCCAACATCAATGCAACGTTACTCGAATAATCGCCATGTTTGGCCTCTTTTGTGCGATCGATGCGAAAAACAGTTGGCACCTCGGCGGGCAAACGACCGTCGACCTGCAGTTGTAACACCGCTTGTTGCAATAATTGTTGTAATGTTTCTTTCATCAGGCAAAAATTCAGTGATTATTTGAAGGAGTTATATTATCCTGTCTACTTTATAAAATCCAACGCTTATATGAATACTAAACAATTAGCCTATTTAGACGCCATGGACATCTCTGTCTGGCAAAAGCGCAACAGGCAACCAAAATCTATCGCCATGGACATTGAAACTATTGATCCAGAACTCGAGGGAGCATGGAAAAAACTTGAGTTGCAGGTCAAAAATTGCACGCTCTGTGAGCTTTCAAAAACACGAACTCAGACCGTATTCGGCGTTGGTAATCGGCAAACTGATCTTTTATTGATCGGCGAAGCGCCAGGAGCCAGCGAGGATGCCCAGGGAGAACCGTTCGTCGGCCGCGCCGGACTTCTCTTAAATGAAATGTTGAAATCAATCGGACTCAATCGACAAACGACTTACATTACTAATATTTTAAAATGTCGGCCGCCCAACAATCGCGATCCATTGCCGCACGAAGTCAAACTCTGCACGCCGTATCTCAACGAACAAATCACATTAATCAATCCAAAAATGATCGTCGCCGTCGGCCGCATCGCCGCACAATTTTTATTAAACACCGACACACCTATCGGCAAAATGCGCATGCAACTGCATCATTATGGCGAAAAGAAAATTCCACTGGTCGTGATTTATCATCCTGCTTATCTATTACGCTCGCCACGTGAAAAAGCCAAAGCGTATCGAGATATGCTGCAGATTAAAAAGATTTTACACGAAATATAATACGAAATGATTTCCCCGTGGCTTGCATGGGGATTTTTATTCACATGCTGAACACAGAATGCGACGGCACATCCACCAACTTCCCGCTTGCGTCATCCCCGAAAATGCTTTTCCGCCGAAGCAATAGCGAGGCGGAAACATTTGTCGGGGATCCATTCCTAAATTAACTTCAATAAAATTAAATTTTCCGATATTGGACTTATTGATCTATGGATCCCCGGCTATTTTGCTTCGCAAAATCCCGGGGATGACAGCATCCCTCTCAGAACGTAGGTTGGGCCGTGAGGCCCAACAAACTATTCCCGTTGGGCTTCGCTTCGCTCAGCGCCAACCTACATTTTACTTAGCCCAACCTACCGCGCTTTTAGTATTATAAATGGCATGACGGTCTCAACAATAAGTGCAAAAGCCATAGCTAATTTAGGGTGGGACAAAGTAAGGCTCGTTAATCCTGTTTTTATAGGGGACACTCTATATGCGGAAAGTGAAATTTTGCGAAAACGAGAATCAAAATCAAGATCAACTCAAGGCATAGTGACCGTTAAAACAACCGGATTAAAAGAAAATGGAACAATTGTGCTAACATTCGAAAGAACCATCTTGATTCCGAAGCGCAATTTCGATATAAATTATTCCATTAAGTCAAGACGGTAAAGTTTAATCATGTTTAATAAAGAAATTTACAAACAAAATTACAAAATAATTTCAACTAATTTAGTTTTTTGGTTTGGGGTTTATTTATTTTTACCCGTATTACCTTTGTTTTACGGCCAGTCAGGGATGAGCAGCCAAAAGATAGGGTATATAATTGGATCATATTCATTAGGCGCCATACTGTTTCGCGCATTGGCGGGAAAGATCGCGGATCGTTATGGTTACAAATTGATTGCTACTCTTGGCTTGATTTTGTCATTAAGTGCTATTTTTGGGTATTTTTACGTAGGGAGTTTGCTGGCAATATTGTTATTTCGTTTTTTACACGGAGTTGGTAGCGCAGGATATAGTTCTTCAGCGATAGCAATGGTTACTCTAACAAATAAAAGCGATAATGTAAAAGAAGCAATTTCTCTGTATACATTATTCAGCATGATTGGAATAGCTTTTGCTATGAGCGCGGCTACATTTATATATAATGCAGGAAATTATCATCTCGTTATTACTTTTGCTTTACTCACTACAGCGACTGCTCTTATTTTATTTCCTAGAAAAATGGATATATTTTTGCAACGAGAAAGAAACGTCAAATCTACAGGCTTTTTAAAAATCATATCTAATCCATTTATTTTTATATCAACTCTAAATCAATTTACAATTTATTTATGTTACAGCAGTATAATGACATTTTTACCCCTACTTATGTATTCGCAAGGAGTAAAAAACTTATTTGTTTTTTATTTTACTTACTCAGCTACTGTCGTCTCGATGCGATTTTTTGCCGCGCAGCTTTGTAGATTTATTGAAGTAAAACAATTGATTTTGTATATCTTATTAATTTTTGCGTGCACGATGCTGGTCCCTATCCTAAGCAAAACAGTGTTGGGTTTGTTTTTTATTGGCATAGGTGTTGGGATTGCTGTGGGATTAGGTCTTCCCTTATTAACCAGCGTGATATCGGTCAATACCCGCCCTGTAGATCGAGGTGTTGCTTTAGGGTTTTTTACTACAGCGATAGATCTTGGTATGGGCGTCGGGTCTATAGGGATGGGGTGGGTGACAGAGTATTTTGGCTATAACAAAATGTTTTTTGTTGTTTTTTTGTTTATTTTCATGAACTTTCTTTTTTACTTGTTTTGGATAAGAAAGCAAAAACCATTTTATCGTAGATAGAATACTCTATAAGCATTTTTTTACTGATTATAGCTAATCGTTCAGGGACGACTAGCTATTTGATAAAAAAGTGTTTTGTATAAATCGCGGCTATGAATATGTTGCTGCGTTATGTACAATAACCAGAAATAAAAAGATCTACGGCGCTTCTGTCCTGCTTATGCAGTTGGAGTTGTCACCCTGCGACTTGTGTATGAACCTGGTACATGTGTTACCCATGCACCAGGTTCATACACTTGCACGGGGATTTTTATTCACATGCTGAACACAGAATGCGACGGCACATCCACCAACTTCCCTCTTTCGATCAAGGCAGCACGAATTGGCGCCAATGCTTCTGCATAGTGCTCTTGCCATTGTGCTTCTAAATGGGCGCACACTTCTGGCTTAGCACCTTTGGGGTGACATAGGCTTTGCAGCATCTCTGGCACGCGACGAAACCCTTCACGAACAAAATAGTTGTGCGCACACACAAAAATATATGTCGAACCCATTCCGTCTCTTATCACTTGCTGCAATGCGTTACGTAACGATTTTGGATCTTTTACCGTTGCATCAAAATGCGCTGTCGTCGAGGGTGTTGCCGCAAAAACATTACAATAGATTTCTTTAACCCGGGTTGCTACCTTTTGTGCATGTTCAATAACCGGTAATAAAAAGACGTCTTGTCCTGCAATCTTGACGGGATGAACATGCTCTAAATTTAATGGTGGCACACGACCCTCAACATGTGCTGTTTTCGCAGCAGGTTTCGGTTGCACATAACCAATCTCATCATCTCGCACATCATCGCCATGTGTCTCATTATAGACTTCACTAAACGTTTGGCGCGCCGCCCAAACATGTGCAAGCTGCGCATGATGCGCCTCCACTGCTGGTTTTAATTCCGCTACTTTTGCGGCATAGGTAGATTGCCACAAACCAGTTATTGCGGCTGATTCTTCTGCACATAATTCTTGTCGTTTTTTACTAAATTCCCGATAACGATCGTAATACCAGGCTCGCTCATGTTCCAGCTCGGCTCTTGTTCCTTTAATCACATTTTGCATAAATGCATCTAAATCCGCCGCATGCGCATCAAATTTTCCCATCTCGCCCAATTTCTTAAACGCCCGCACAAATAATTCAGCCATCGCTTCTGCGTTTTCTCGCACTGCTGCCGTTATTGCCTCTGCCGGTGAATCAGTAGAACTATGTGAAATCGTTGTACGATCGATAGAATCGGGTGTTGCTGACTTGCGCGCGGATAAGGTTTTTCGCAACATTTCATATCGCTCTTGGTTAGAAAATATTTCATTCGCTATACGTATCGGTGCAATTACGTGCGTCGTGTGATCACCCGTGCAACGCAGCCCAGATAATCGACTTATATAGTTTCTTTCCCAGTACAAAACAGCTTGCTCATCTAACTTCCCATCGGGTGCCACTAAGGCTAGTTTTTCTTGAAAGACCGCTTCTACGTCACCCGCACGCGCAACAAATAAGTCGGCTGATCGAAAAGCGTTATCACGTATTGCACGATACCGAGGAGTATCGCGCAGCTGAAATCCCAAAAACTCAAAATAGCTTCTTGGCATCACTCACTCCTTAATTTTTATTATTTTTATAGAGCAGTCAACGCTGCATTGACCTACTATAGCCGCCAATTCTTAAGGAAATCTTCAACAACTCGGCCGCAAGCGGCCGAGATTGTTTCCTGGATTGATTTCGCCTGCGCGGGAAACCCGCGCGAACGGCGACCA
>MGXQ01000083.1:20550-36314 GCA_001801405.1 Gammaproteobacteria bacterium RIFCSPHIGHO2_02_FULL_42_13
AGCCTCATGAGCCAATCGACATACCCATTATTACACCGCGATCGTCGCCTTTATCGTCGGATGATATCGATAGTCCAATAATTCAAAATCTTCAAATTGATAATGAAACAAAGACTCGGGTTTTCGTTTGATTTGCAATGTCGGCAGCGAATACGGCTCGCGTGATAATTGCAAATTGACTTGTTCTAAATGATTGGAATAAATATGACAATCGCCGCCCGTCCAAATAAATTCCTTGGGCTGCAAATCACATTGTTGCGCGACCATGCATGTCAATAAAGAATAAGAAGCAATATTAAATGGCACACCCAAAAATGCATCGGCCGAACGCTGATACAATTGACATGATAATTTCCCCTCAGACACATAAAACTGAAACAGCAAATGACAAGGCGGCAATGCCATTTTCGATAACTCACCGACATTCCACGCACTTATAATATGTCGTCTGGAATCGGAATTATTTTTTATGTCCTCAATCAATTTTGCAAACTGGTCAATGACCTGTCCGTCAGCCGCTTTCCACGCGCGCCATTGTTTTCCGTACACCGGACCTAAATTACCATTTTCATCCGCCCACTCATTCCAAATGCGCACGCCATGCTCATTTAAATATTTTATATTTGTATCGCCATTTAAAAACCACAACAACTCATAAATCAAACTTTTTAAATGCATGCGTTTTGTCGTCACGAGCGGAAAACTTTTGCTTAAATCAAAACGCATTTGAAACCCGAACATACTGATCGTTCCCACGCCGGTGCGATCTTCTTTTTTTGCGCCCGTTTCTAACACCTGTTTCAAGAAAGCTAAATATTGTCTCACAACTCGCTCCTTTTTCAATCGGCGCAGCTCTGAGCTGCGCAAACGCAGTCACAGCAAGGATTTCCCCAGCTCAGAGCTGCGAACATCATTTTTTATAGCCATACCACAACAAAAAAATACCGCCCAATATCATCGGCACAGACAAGGCCATACCCATCGTCAACCAATGCCACGCAATAAACCCTAATTGCGGATCGGGTTGTCTAAAAAATTCAGCAAGACAACGAAACAATCCGTAAAACAACAAAAACACGCCAGACAGCGCCATGCGCGGTCGCGGCTTCATCGAATACACCCATAATATAATAAATAATAAAACGCCTTCCAATAACGCTTCATAAATTTCTATCGGATGTCGCGGCATCGGCCCACCCAACGGATACACCATGGCCCATGGTACATTCGTCACTCTGCCAAACAACTCGCCATTGATAAAATTTCCAATTCTGCCTGCCGCCAGCCCAATCGGCACAAACGGCGCAACAAAATCCGTCAATTCAAAAAAACTATGTTTTGCTTTATATGTACTAAACCATAACGCCGCAATACCTCCCAATAATCCTCCATGAAAAGACATACCGCCTTGCCAAATCTGAACAATAATCCAAGGCGCATGAATAAAATTGGAAAAATCATAAAACAACATATAGCCAATGCGCCCTCCCAATAAAATGCCCAGCGCAATATAAAAAAGCCAATCCGCGAGCTGTTCATTCGTGTAGGATAAATTATATTTTTTAACGCGATAGCTTGCCAATAACCATCCGAGAATAAAACTCACTAAATACATTAGACCATACCAATGCACTGCCAACGGCCCAATATGAAATGCAATGGGATTCATCTTTGGATAAATAAGCACGACCAGACTCCTTCTTTTATTAACGCATCAATAAATGCAAACCCGTCATCAACCATAAAACTGCACACTCTCAATGTTTCAAATTACGCATCTCGCTCACTGAGCACGTCTCCCCGGTCGCACCAAACCACCCAAGCCTGCTTCTGTTAACGCGCGCTCTAATAACTTACGAATATGCGTTGCATTTTCCATTGACAATGCCGCTTTTAATAATTTTTTTGCTTTACGCATTGAAAACGTACGAATCACCCATTTCACACGCAATAAATTATTTGCACTCATGCTCAACGCATCAAAACCCATCGCCATTAACAACACAACGGCGGTCGGATTACCCGCCATCTCGCCGCAAATGCTGACTTTCTTTTTTGCGCCATGCGCGCGTTCAACAATTTGCATTAATGCTTGCAACACGGTCGGATGAAATGAACTATATAAGTTTGCAACCTGTGCATTATTGCGATCAACTGCCAACAAATATTGCGTCAAATCATTACTACCGACCGATAAGAAATCAACACGCTCAGCCAATGCTTTACCTTGATAAACCGCAGCAGGTACTTCGACCATGACCCCCACTTCTGGTTTTTTCATCTCAACGCCCTCGGCTAGGATTTCTTGATAGATTTTATCAATCATCGCCAAAGCATCATCAACTTCAGAAACATCAGTAATCATCGGCAACATAATTTTTAAATTATTAAGTCCGATATTTGCCTGCAACATCGCACGCACTTGTACAGAAAAGATTTCCGGATGATCCAATAAAACACGAATACCACGCCAACCTAAAAATGGATTACTTTCTTTGATGGGGAAATAAGGCAATGTTTTATCGCCACCAATATCCAACAAACGCATGGTCACCGGTCGGGGCGCAAAAGCTTCGAGTAAACGGCGATAAATAATTTGCTGTTCTTGAACAGAAGGAAAACGATCGCAAATCATAAAAGGCATTTCAGTACGATACAAACCGATGCCTTCAGAATTAATACTTAAGGAACGCTCAATGCCCGACATCAACCCTGTATTGGTATACAACGCGACGATCTGGCCGTCTGTTGTCTTGGCCGGCAATTGTTGCAAATATTTTAATTCAGCATCCAATGCCGTTTCTTCACGCGCCAATCGTTCAAATGCTCGTAAAACTTTCAGGCTTGGCGAAAGATGCACGTTACCCGAATAGCCATCCACGATAATTTGTTTGTCGTGCAATTTTGCAATGGGCAACGCACGTGCGCCCATCACGATGGGAATACCGAGTGCTCGCGCCAAAATGGCAATATGCGAATTACTTGAACCCGTTGTAGAAACAATGCCCGCCAGCCGATCTTCAGGCACATCTGCCAAATGCGAAACCGCTATTTCTTCGCCAACCAAAATCGTTCGCTTCGGATATTTAATAACCCGCGGTATTTTCGACTCCAAATAAAATAAAATACGATGGCCTAAATCTCTCAGATCTGATGAACGCTCTTTAAAATACTCGTTTTCCATTTCTTCGAATTGACGCACATAACCGCGCACAACTTTGGCAACAGCCCCTTGCGCCCATTGATTTTGACGAATGCGTTTTACGACTTCATCTTTAAACGCCTGGCTGTCTAAAATTTTCAAATACGCATGAAACAACTCGCGCTCTTCACTGGATAAATTCACCGACAACCGCTCTTCCATTTGCTTTGTTTCTTCACGCGCCAGCTGCAATGCAACACAAAAACTATCGATTTCTGCTTCAATATTTTCAATTTTTCGATCAGGCACATCGCTTAATTTAGTCGACACGCATATCACTTTTGCCTGGCCAATTCCTATACCTGGCGAACCGCCAAATCCACGCAGCGTAAAGTTTGTTTTCTGAGACTGTTGTTCCGCTTGCGTTAATGCACCGTGCGCTTCAGATTTCGAAATAATACCGGCCAACTGAATCGCCAATGTTACCAAAAAAGATTCTTCTAACTCATCATATGTTCTGTTGCTTTTATTATAAACCATCAATACGCCCGATAAACGCCGTCGATATTGAATCGGCACGCCTAAAAATGCGCGACAACTTTCGTTATTAAAGTTATCCGCGTCCGGCATAACAGTGCTTATATTAACGGCTTCGCCTCGTTTCACTACGAGACCAATCAAGCCTTTATCTAAAGGAATATTCGTCGGCTCATTAGGGTTAACAGGAATTCCATCGGCGGCACGTAACGTCAACATTGGCCGCGCATGATCGATTAAAAAAATTGAACAAACATCCGAATGAAGCGCCTCTCTGACATGTTGAACAATGATAGTCAGTATCTGCTCTATATCCTCTTCGTTGTTTGCTATCTGTATAAGTTGACGCAACAATTTTAACATAATCATTTCTCTCAATTAAAAATTGCTATTTATACTGATCTGCATTTTTGCCAAATACAATCGGCGCAAACTCTCGTAACACTTGTTGATACACGTCGCGCTTAAAATCAATAATGTTATGTGCCGGAAACCAATAGCTCACCCAACGAAAATAATCGAATTCCGGTGAGTCCGTTACATTAAAATTAACGTCATCTTCCGAACCAATCAAACGCAACAAGAACCATTTCTGTTTTTGACCGATACAAATGGGCGCCATGTGATGACGCACAAGATAATCGGGCAACCGATAGGTTAATAATTCTTTGCTGCTTGCTAAAACTTCCACATCCGTCTTTTTCAATCCAATTTCTTCATACAATTCTCGAAACATGGTTGTTTCAAATGATTCATCGTCACCCACACCCCCTTGCGGAAACTGCCAAGCATTGCGCGATCCAACGCGGCGCGCCCAAAATAAACGATTTTTATTGTTGATTAGAACAATAGCGACGCCATGCCGAAACCCATCTTGATCAATCACTGGACAATTCCTTTGATTTATATTATTTGCATAGACTATATCACATGACCCCCGATCTGTGACACAACTTCCTATCACCCCGCAGCTCCCCCGCAGCTCCCCCGCAGCTCCCCCGCAGCTCAGAGCTGCGCGAAATAGGCCTCATAAAATCCTTGCTATGACTGCCCAGCAGCAGCTCAGAGCTGCGCGGATTAATTTTCTGTAAGCTATTTGCTCGTACATGGCCAAACCGAAAAGCTCGACAAAACTGGCACAAATCGATACGCTTAGCTCCACCATGAAACAAAAAATACAACGGCATCCTTATTTCCTAATATGGTCGTTTCTTGCGCTCACCAGCTTGCTCAGCATATTACTATCCATCAGCTTCGGCAGCACACATGTTACCTGGTCGCAATGGACAGGTTCATTGTTTCAACCGCATTCATTGCAGCACACCATCATCTTTAAACTGCGCCTTCCCCGAACAATTTGCGCTTTCATCACGGGTGGATTGCTCGCACTGGCTGGCGCACTCATGCAAACATTGTTTCGCAATCCGCTAGCTGATCCTTTTATTTTAGGTATATCGGGCGGCGCAGCCGTCATGAGCTTAATCGCCATTATGCTCGGTCTTGCCGCTAGCCACATTGCGCTCTGGGCTTTTGTCGGCAGCTTGTTCTCAATTTATTTAGTCATGGTTCTTGCTCGCGTTCGAAAAAGAGGCTGGTCTCCACTGCATCTATTGTTAACGGGCGTTGTTGTTGCAACCGGATGGAGCGCAATAATCAGTCTGATTTTAACCATCAGCCCCGATAATTATCTACATAGCATGCTGTTTTGGCTGATGGGTGATTTAAGTTATGCCAAGTTCGCCTGGTGGCAACCCGCCGTCTTAATCGTCAGCTTAATCGCCAGCTTGATGCTAGCAAAACCGCTGAACGTACTCGCACAAGGCGACTTATCCGCGCGCAGTCTCGGCATTGACACCCATAAACTGAACTTTATCTTATTTATTATCAGTTCGCTGCTCACCTCAGCAGCCGTGAGTATCGCCGGCACGATTGGATTTGTTGGCCTCATCGTGCCACATATGCTACGCCTAATGGTTGGCAGCGATCATCGGATTATTCTACCCGCTTCTGTATTATTAGGCGGAAGCTTGTTAACATTTGCGGACACATTAGCTCGCACTCTGGTCGCTCCCGTGCAATTACCCGTTGGAATTGTTACCGCGGTCATTGGCGTACCGAGTTTTCTAATATTACTGCAACGTGGTTATCAAAAATGACAGCACTCACCATACAAGATTTAACAATCACAATCGAGGAACGAACACTCGTCGATCAACTATCGGTTGAATTTCTCGACAGTCAAGTCTGGGGAATTTTAGGTTCGAACGGCGCAGGCAAAACAACGTTATTACATACGATCGCGGGTCTACGAAAAAATCAAACCGGAACCATCCAATTAAACAATAAAGATATTTTTCAAATTAAAGCAAAACGACGCGCCAAAAAAATTGGCTTGCTTCGACAAGACGGTGAGTTTTCATTCCCCAGCACTGTGTTAGAAACCGCATTAATTGGCCGCTACCCTCATCAAAAAAACTGGTTTTATGATGAAGAAAAAGATATTGAATTTGCCAAACAAATTCTAGAACAAGTCGGTTTGTCTCAATTTGAACATCGGACGGTCACTAATTTATCGGGGGGCGAAAAACGTAAGCTCATGCTCGCTATTTTATTAATTCAAAACCCCGACATTTATTTATTAGATGAGCCCACCAATCATTTAGACATGCAACAACGTGTACAGATGCTGGCGCGCTTAACAAAACTCGCTCAACAACAACATAAAATCGTCATCATGATTTTGCACGATATACATTTAATGAGCCATTTTTGCGATCATATTATTTTGTTTGAAGAGCAAGGAAAAATTCGCACAGGCAAATGCCAAGACATCTTAAATAAAGCCACATTACATCGTCTTTTCCCAATTTATATGAAAGAAAATTGTATCAATTTATGAGTAAATTTCATCACATGCGTTATTGGCCAGGCTGGATAATCGTCGGATTACTTATCTTATTATCAAAATTGCCATACCGTTTACAATTACATATCGGAAAATTTTTAGGACTATGTTTATTTCATGGCAGCAAAAAATTAACGGCTGTTGCACGAATCAATATCAACCTGTGTTTTCCAGAATTATCCGACATACAGCGGCGACAATTGTTCAAAAAAAACTGCATCTCAAGTGGCATCGCCATCATGGAAACCGCCTTTGCCTGGTACGGCAAAGAATCAAAATTGCGCCCTTTGTTGCATTTACATGGCGAAGAACATATTCAAAAAGCGCAAACAGAAAACCGCGGCATATTATTTATAGGGCCACATTTTCTGACGATAGAAATCGCCAATAGATTATATACGTTAGACCACGACGTTTCATTGATGTACCGAAAAAGCAAAAACGATTTTCTTAATTTTATTATTGAAACTGCGTTAAAAAAACATAACAAACAAATTATTGAACGCAATCAAGTGTATCAGTTAATTAAAACATTAAAAAAAGGAGAAAGCATAGGATACACGCCTGACATCGACGGCGGTTATTATAACAGCATTTTTGTTCCATTTTTTAATATCCCCGCATCCACCTTAACGGCGCCAGCCAAAATTGCAAAGTTCACAAACGCCACCGTGTTATTATCCACTTATTATCGACGCGACGATGGCACCGGGTATGACATTACTTTCTCTCCTGTGCCTGCAAATTTTCCTTCCGATAATATCGAAAAAGATATAACATACATCAATCAATGGCTGGAAGAAGTCATTCGAAAAAAACCAGAACAATATTTATGGCAATATAAACGCTTTAAAACACGACCGAAAGCAGGACATGCGGCGCGTAATATTTATTGCGAAGCAAATACCTCGCGGCTTGCCGCGAGTACTTTACGCATGGGGTTTCTAAAGGGGAGAGGCGACCCTCCCCTTTAGTCGCCGTTTGCGCGAATTTACTTCGCGCAGGCGATCAATAAAAGAAATAAAAATCCCCCGTCTGCTTGCAGCGGGGATTTTTATTAATTGAGGTATAAAAATGAAAGGTATTATTCTAGCGGGCGGCAGCGGCACAAGACTCTATCCAATGACGATACCCACCAACAAACAATTGCTCCCCGTTTATGATAAGCCGATGATCTATTACCCTCTCTCCACGCTGATGTTAGCCGGCATTCGCGATATTTTAATCATTTCAACACGCGAAGGACAACCACAATTTCAAGCCCTATTAAAAGATGGCTCGCAATGGGGAATCCACATTCAATACGCCACGCAGGATCAACCAAACGGCATTGCGCAAGCTTTTATTATCGGCGAGGATTTTATCGGCACTGATTCAGTCAGTTTAATTTTAGGCGACAATATTTTATTCGGACAAGAATTGTCAACCACATTTCCGTCGACAAAAAACTTTGTTGGCGCAACCGTATTTGGTTATCATGTTAAAGACCCTGAGCGTTATGGTGTTTTAAAATTAGATGCGCAAAAAAATGTTGTCGACATTTTAGAAAAACCGGCGGTCGCGCCCTCTAACTTTGCCGTCACCGGATTATATTTCTACGACAACCAGGTCATCAATATTGCAAAACAACTCAAACCATCGGCGCGCGGCGAGCTCGAAATCACCGATGTTAATCGCGTCTATTTGCAAAGAAAACAACTCAACGTAAAACTATTTAAACGCGGCACCGCATGGTTAGACACCGGCACATTCGAGTCCTTGCTCGATGCAGCATATTTTATGCGAACACTCGAACACCGACAAGCACTGAAAATTGGTTGCCCCGAAGAAATCGCTTGGCGCAATAAATTTATTTCCGCCGAACAACTTAAAAACCTCGCGCAACCTTTACTGAAAAGCGGCTACGGCCAATATTTATTGGATATTTTACATGAAGGTTATTAAAACAAAACTGCCAGGTGTTATCATCATCGAGCCAAAAATATTTGGCGACGATCGTGGATTCTTTTTTGAAAATTTTAGAAGCAATCAATTTTCAGAGCTCGGCATAGACAAACCATTTGTACAAGATAACGTATCGCGCTCTGCACGTGACGTATTACGCGGCTTACATCATCAAACGAAACACACGCAAGGCAAATTGGTATGGGTCACTCGCGGCAAAATATTTGATGCCGTCGTTGATATCCGAAAAGACTATCCGACATTTGGACAATGGATCAGCAGCGTCCTCGATGACCAAGATCATCGATTAATTTACGTGCCGCCCGGTCTGGCGCACGGTTTTTGCGTATTATCAGAGACTGCTGATTTTTCTTATAAATGCACGGATTACTACGATCCCGCATCTGAGATTACAATAGCATGGAATGATCCAGACATTGGCATTAACTGGCCCGTCAAAAATCCTATTATTTCAGACAAAGATAGCCAAGGAAAACGGTTAAAAGACATCCCATAACATGATAAATACGACGCCACCTAAAATATTAATTTTTGATGCCATTCAAAACATTCCGCTAGGACGAGAAATACATGACGCATTACCTTGCCCTAATATATATATCAATGCAAATAAATTAAAACAAACTTCTTTTTATCATATAAAAAGATCCATCAAAAAAATATATTGCTCTTTCAAGGGAAATACAAAGTATTTTTGCCACCCAAAAGCATCCGCATCAATGACAAAAACGTTGGTGCACCACAAACCAAACATCGTACTGGTTATCGGTTTCTTTTATCCTTATATTGACCGCGATCAACTTCTGCTATTACAAAAAAAACTAAATTTTAAATTATTTTTATTAGACACCGACACCGCCAATCGCATGGAAAGCTATCAAAAACTTATCCATTTTGTCCAACATGATCTAAGCGCCTATGATCATATCTTTTCATTTTCAAAAGGCATCATGAACTTCTTGTGTAATTTAGGCATAAAAAATGTCGACTTTTTTCCTTATGGCGCGAAAGTAATTCCCGCGGAAAATAAAACCGAAACAAACGATATTATATTTATTGGCAACCCCGACATCCGACGCGTCGCGTGTTTAGAATCAATCAAACAACATAACATAACCATTTACGGTCGACGCTGGGGTCGTTACAAACCGTTGGTGAGCGCAGAGTTATGGCAAAAAATTCAAACAAAAGACATCTGGGGAACGCCGTTATATGACTTGCTCCGTCAATATAAAATTGTCGTCAACATCAATACCGGCGTTTGGTGCTCACTTGAAACCGGTGTAAATCTTCGTGTTTTCGAGGCTTTATCGTTAAAACGATTTTTGCTCACCGAATACTGCGAGGAATTACATGATTTATTTGAGGTTGGAAAAGAAATTGAAACATTTAGAAATCAAAAAGAATTGAATGAAAAAATCATCTACTATTTACAACATGACGACGAAAGACAAAAAATCGCAGAAAGAGGCTATCAAAAATTCTTAACCTGTTACACTTGGGAAAAACGCTCTCAATCTTTAATAAATCGCATAAAAGAATTATTATGATCACACGAAACGTTCTTATCACTGGCGGCGGCGGACAATTGGCTTGGGATCTGATGAACTCAATGTGCCCATTTCCTCTCGAACTCACTGAGCTACCGCTTGAACAATTAGATATTACCAAAGAAACGGATGTTGAACGTGCCTTTGCAACATATCAACCACATCTCATTATTAATACCGCCGCTTACACTGCTGTTGACAAAGCAGAAGAAGAAAAAGCGCTTGCATTCAAAGTCAATCGCGACGGCGCTGGATTACTTGCAAAACTATGCAAACAACATCGTCTTCCACTTCTGCATCTTTCAACCGATTATGTTTTTGATGGCGAAAAAAAATTTGCTTATCTTGAAAATGATCCCGTCAATCCCATTAGCGTATACGGCCAAAGCAAATGGGGGGGAGAAGAAGTTGTGCGCAAACAATTACATGAACATATTATTTTACGCGTCAGCGGAATCTTTGGCGTGCATGGCCATAACTTTGTTAAAACCATCATAAAATTAGCCGGACAACGCGACTCGCTCGATATCGTGCATGATCAAACAACTTGCCCCACGCCAGCCGCCGACATCGCCGACGCATTATTACAAATTGCCAACAATATTCTCTGCTCAAACCAGATAATCAATTGGGGAACCTATCATTATTGTTCCTCCCCATCGGTCACCTGGCATGACTTCGCCGCTGTCATTATAGAGGAAGCTGCTAACTATCAAACACTTACTGTTAAAACACTCAACGCTATCACCGCCAAACAATTAAATCTTTTAGCAAAAAGGCCTGGCTATAGCGTACTGAATTGCGATAAAATCTTTAACGAATTTGGCATCGCGCGCCCCAATTGGAAAATCGGTCTAACACGAGTAATAAGAGAGTTGTTTTGTGAAAAATTACCAATCTAATAATATTTTAGTCACCGGCGGTGCGGGCTTTATTGGCGCCAATTTTATTCACCATATTCTCAATCAGCCCAATCCACCGCATATCGTTAATTTAGACGCATTAACATACGCCGGCTCGCTGGATAATTTAAAAAACATTCCAACATCTAGACATTATAAATTTATACAAGGCAATATTTGTAATCGCTCGTTAGTCGATACAATTCTACATAATCACAACATCGATACTATTATTCACTTCGCAGCAGAAAGCCATGTCGATCGTTCGATTACTGGGCCATCTGAATTTATTCAGACGAATATTATTGGCACGTTTACGTTATTAGAAGCCGCACGTCATTTTTGGCTGGAAGAAAAACATCTGTCAGCACAAACTTGTTTGTTTCATCATATTTCTACCGACGAAGTATTCGGTAGTTTAGAAAACACGACCGATCCCGCGTTTAACGAAGAAACACCGTATGCACCCAACTCTCCCTATTCCGCATCAAAGGCAAGTTCCGATCATCTCGTGCGCGCTTATTTTCATACCTATAGCCTGCCTGTCGTTACAACAAATTGTTCGAACAATTACGGTCCCTTTCAGCATGATGAAAAATTTATTCCGACCGTTATTCGTTCATGCATAAACAAAACACCGATTCCCGTTTACGGAAACGGCAGTAATATTCGCGACTGGTTATATGTCTTAGACCATTGCCGCGGAATTGTACATGTCGCACAACACGGCACGCGCGGCGAAACTTATAATATCGGCGGCAATAACGAATGGACCAACATTGATATCGTTAAAAAGATCTGCGAATTATTCGATAAAAAATGCCCCTGGACTGCGCCGCATGAAACGCTCATCAAATTCGTCACCGACAGACCCGGGCATGATTGGCGCTATGCAATCGATAGTCAAAAAATCAATAAAACATTGAATTGGCAGCCGCAAGAAACATTTGAAACCGGCATAGTGAAAACCATTGAATTTTATTTAGAGAAATTTAGGATATCGCAAAAAGAAACTGTCATTGTCGATAACGCATAAGGATCAAAACGTCCATGGAGCCAATCGTCACCATTCTCATTCCAAATTATAAAACACTCAATCTCACCAAGCTGTGTTTGCATCTATTAAAACAAAACACTGATTTAAACAAAATTCATATCATTGCGATTGATAACCACTCGCAAGATGAGTCGCTTGACTACTTGCGATCGCTTGACTGGATCACGCTGATTGAGAGAGCGCCCGAAACCGATGACACACCGCCTTTATCGCATTCGCGCGCATTAGATCTCGCGCTGCAGAATATTACAACTCCTTATGTGCTCAGCATGCACACCGACACCTTTGTGAAAAATGAAAAATGGTTGGATTTTTTATTAAATGAAATCAATAAAGATTCAAATATCGCTGCCGTTGGTTCTTGGAAATTAGAACAAAAATCTTGGCCACACCGAGTAGCCAAATCGATCGAAAGAGCCTATCAACGCGCTTGGTACTGGTTCATTCGAAAGAAAAAACATGTCATTCAGGGTGTTGGCGATAATTATTATTATCTTCGCAGTCACTGCGCGCTTTACCGAACACGGTTATTGCATGAATATCAACTAACTTTTTCAGATGAAAATGAATGTGCTGGAAAAGTCATGCATCGAAAACTCAAGGAACGCGGACATGATATTACATTTATTCCATCATCAAAATTAATTAAATACCTCGAGCATGCAAATCACGCAACAACCGTATTGAACCCGCAGCTCGGCTCACGAAAAAAATCGATTACAAAAGGTGAAAAAAGACTCAAAAAAACATTAGAAAAACTTCAATAAATACTACCGTTTTTAGCCGCAGCTCAGAGCTGGAAGAGGCAATAATTATACCTATTTAGCAGCAGCTCAGAGCTGGACGAATAGGTAATCATAAAACCCTTGCTGCGCCTGGCTTTCCACAGCTCAGAGCTGGACGGATTATTTTTTTGTAGGTAACTTACCTACATGGCAGCTCAGAGCTGCGACTGCTCCTGTAACCCGCTCTGCGACTGACTTGCCGCAGCTCAGAGCTAATGGAAGAAAAAGATGGACATACTCTTAAAAAATCATTCCAAAATCGCTGTCATCTGTCCAAGCGGAATTGGTGATGGACTCATTTTTATGACGCTCGCATACAATCTCGCACAAAATGGACATCACGTGATTTTATACAGCGCCGCATTAACCCCCTTAGCTAATTGGTTTCCGCGGGTAACCATTAGCTCTGAGCTGGGGAAATTCAGTCGCAGTCTGCCTCACAGCAGCTCAGAGCTGGATTATGTATTTGTCGCCGATCACAGCATCGATATAACCACGCAACAAACGATAAAAAATTATATCCCTATCAGCAAAAAATTATTTAATCGAAACAAAACCATCGTCGATAACTTAGTCAATATTTGCCACAGAGGATTACATTTAAGCAATGTGGTCAAGCAAAATGGCATAACAATTCTCTATCCAAATTTAATTCATCGACAATATAAAAATCGTGTTGTACTTCATCCTTTTAGTGCGGACCCAGAAAAAAATTGGCCCCTCAAGAAATTTATTCAACTTGCGTATGAATTAGAAAAAAGAAATTTTAAACCCATTTTTATCATGTCTCCCAGCGAACGCGAAAAATATTTTGCACAAATACCAAAACAATTTGAAACACCCTTATTTAATACATTAAATGATACAGCGATTTATATTTACGAATCTGGCTGGATGATTGGAAACGATTCGGCCATTGGACATTTAGCATCAAACTTAAAAATCCCGACATTGTCATTATTTCGTGTCAAAAGCAAAGCGAAATTGTGGCGCCCTGGCTTTGGTCATAACCAATTTGTCACGCCTTTCATTCGCATTCCCGGTCCTAAAGGCCGAGAAGCGTGGAAACGACTCTTATCGGTGCACCGCGTTCTCCGTGCCTTCCGCCACCAGCTCCGCCGGCAGCTCTGAGCTGCAACATAAGTCATATCTTACAATAATTTAATCCACTCAGCTCTGAGCTGCAGGAATCGAGGTGCGGCGCTGGCTTCAGGCTACCATTTTCCGGCAGCTCTGAGCTGCAACAAATAATACATTGAATTCGGCGCAAGCTCAGAGCTGGAGAAATCATAGGGGGTGCAATCCTTGATATGACTGGCTTAGAGCAGCTCAGAGCTGCGTGGATTAAAATGTTGTAAGTAATTTGCTCTCGCTCAACCTGGAGGTGAGAGAAATTGGCAGGCCGCCTGAAAAACATCAAGCACTTTTATATCGGCAAGATCCGATTGATAAAAAACCTTGCGATCATCGCGTGCGGGATAAGGTCCGTTTTCAACAAAATTTTTCTTTCCAAACAAAGCAATCACCGGCAACTCGCTCGCACACGCAACATGTAACGTCCCCGTATCATTCGTGATCATTAATTTTAATCTTGACATAAGCGCCATTAATTCCAAAACAGATGTTTGATTAATTAAATTAATGGTATCCGGGAATTTTTTACAAAATTCTTTTCCCAATTCTCCTTCATTTTCAACGCCCGTTAAAACAGCGCGCAGATGAGGATTCCATTTTTTGAGCTCTCGCATTAATTTAATAAAATTTTTCAGCGGCCATGCTTTTGGGTGCGCAAACCGATTAAAAATTCGCGTGCGTTTCTTCGCCAACCCATGACAACCCAACTGATAACCGATTAAAATATCTTTGCCCAGATCAATATTATTTTCTAATAATAATTGATTCATGCGCTCGATATGCATAGCTTCTGGATATAAATCGTAATGCGCATTGAATTTACTTAAATCATATTTAACATTATCCGCAAAGAACTTTAACAACTTATCCGTCTGATGCATATCCGAATACGCATGCATATCATAGACTAACAACTTACAACTAAAACAATTTAAAATTTCACGCGCAGCCGGAGATTCATGCATGTTTATTGCTAAATCATAAAAATTAACGATTTTATTAATATGGTCCATCGAGGGACGCAAAAAAACATGATCGATATAAGGATTGTTCGCCAGTACATCTGCTGCCAACTGCGTTAATGCAACCACATCAATTTTAGCCTGCGGATAAATTTCTTTTAGCAACCGAAAAACTGGCGTACAAAAAACCGTATCGCCTAAACGATTTGGCGAAACTGTAAAAATACGTTTTATATCAGTTTCTTTCATGCATTTTCCTTCCTTCTCGCATCCAAACAAACATCAACGATCGCACGATAACGATCATACTTTTCTAGCGCTTTGCCTTTTGGCCCAAGCTTTAACAAACATTTATAATAAAATTTTCTAATCTTTGCCTGACATAACTCATGTTTGATCACGCGCGCAGCCACCAACGCCGAATAATGTTTTCGATAAAAAATATGCAGCGCCGTATGTTTTTTATAAATACGATTGTAACAACTATTTGTTGTTTCACTCGCCCCGCCCACATGTTTAATATGAACATCCGTATAATAACCAATTTCATAACCCAACTGCCGCACACGCAAACAAATATCCGCATCCTCGCCATACAAAAAATAATCTTCATCAAAGCCCTGCACCGCAGCATAAACCTGATGCGGAATCATCATGCACGCGCCCAACACCCAAGCAAATTCACCCGGCAAATGTTGATACGGCAAGCCCGCTTGTTTTTCACCCGGATAATATTTTTTCGGCTTTGTTTCTTTTTCGCCAGAAGCATCCAATATCTTGGTGCTCACCAACCCATATTTAAAATTGTTTCCCATAAAAATAAAA
>MGXQ01000084.1:0-12756 GCA_001801405.1 Gammaproteobacteria bacterium RIFCSPHIGHO2_02_FULL_42_13
CTGCACAGAAGAACCGTATGAATTACCGCGCACGGACACAGAAATCAATTTAGCTGCCTTATGGACAATTATTCTGGGCGTCCCTGAAGCTCATATCGGTCGAACAAGCAATTTTTTTCATTTAGGCGGACATTCTTTGTCAGCATTGCAGCTCATATCACAGATCAAAACAAAATGGGCGATTGAGTTAAATTTGAGAGAGATGTATGATGCATCCACATTGGCGGATTTGGCCACTCGAATTATTCAAAAAAAAACCGCCATTTTCAATCTTTTAAAAGCGGAAACGTCAATATAAACATTGTATATTCGCCTTCAACAGAATCGCAGGTAATCTCTCCTTTAAACGAGTGCATGATGCGCATGACCAATGGCAGCCCAACACCTGTACCATTATCACGTGTTGTAAAATAGCCCTCAAAAATACGCGCCATATTTTCTTTGGGAATGCCAGTGCCTGTATCTTTGAAATACAAGATATTTTTATCTTTTTGATTTTCAAGCCAAATGGTGATTTCGCCTTTTTGTCCTTTATGAATAAAAAATATGGCGTTTTTAAGGAGATTAAAAATAATATGTATCGTCAACGTGGGGTCGCCCCAAAATTGAAAATCATTTTCCGGTTTAAAATGTACGAGCGCTTGATCATCAGGATTTTGGAATGAAAAGGTCTTGAGCGCTTCCGAAATAGAATTGACCATGGATAAGTTTGTAAATTTTTTATCATCAATGTTGGCGTTTTGTGCGGTCACCAGCATCATGGTAATAATGGACAATGAATATTCACCTTCATGTACAATATGTTCGGCGGTCTCTTTTAAAATCTCGAGATGATCGTTGCGGATGAGGGGCACATCTAAATTGGCGTTTTTTGCCAGGGTATATCCTTCCACAAGCCGCGGCATAAACTTCACAATACCGCTTCCTGCCCCCACGATAGCAGAAAGCGGTGTTCGTAATTCATGTGCGATGCCCCCCGCAAATATTCTCATGGTGCGGATCTGCTCTTCTTGTTCTTTTTCTTTGACCGCGGCCTCCATCACTTGTTTTTCCAGTTCTTTTCGTTGTGTAATATCGAGGGACACACCCAGTAGTCCTATGATTTTTCCCTGATTATCATGGAGAGGTTCTTTTTTCGATAAAAATATTGCCTTTTTATTACCTTTTAAAATAGCTATTTCTTCAGTTGTTTCTGCAATATCCGTACGCATAATTCTTGAGTCGGTTTCTCTAATTTTATCGGCCATTTTTTTTGAAGAAAAATCATAATTGGTTTTTCCTTTTAAATCGCCAGGAGAACTGAAACCTAAAATTTTCGCCATGTTGTTATTACACCCTAAATATCTCCCTTCTTTATCTTTCCAGTACACATGACCCGGGGTATTAGCTAGAATGTTTTCATAATAGTCTTGTTGGCGGATTCGCTCTTCTTGTTCTTTTTCTTTAACAATGATGTCTTGTGCTTGTTCCTCTAGCTCCTTTTGTTGGGTGGTGTCGAAGGAGATACCCAGTAGTCCTATGATTTTTCCCTGATTATCATAGAAAGGCTCTTTTTTCGATAAAAATATTGCTTTTTTATTATCTAAAGTAACTATTTCCTCTATTATTTCTGGAATACCCGTGCGCATGATTCTTAAATCGGTTTCGCGAACTTTATCGGCATCTTCTTTCGGAATAAAATCATAATCGGTTTTTCCTTTTAAATCGTTAGGAGAGCTAAAATTTACGGTTTTTGCCATATTTATATTACCTCCCAAATACTGCCCCTCCAGATCTTTCCAATAAACATGGCCAGGCATCTTCGCAATAATATTTTCATAATAGTGTTGTTGTCTGTTAAGTTCTTCTTTTTCTTTAACCGCGGCGTCTATGATTTGTTTTTCCAATTCTCTTTGCTGGGTAATATCAACCGAAATACCCATAACACCAATAATCTCACCTTGTGAATTTTTTAGAGGTACTTTATGACCCAATAAATATTGTTCTTGTCCTAATGCATTCGGCGGGATAGGATAGGCCATATTATTTTTTGGTTTTTTAGTTTTTATCACGTCAGCATCTTCTTCTTGAAAGCGACGGCCAAGTTCAATCGGCCAACCTAATTTTTTAGCAATATCAATATCGGTCATCCCAACAACAGCCTCACGAGAAGCAAATCCTGCGTTCCTAGCCATATTGTCATTACACCCCAAATACCGACCTTCTGCATCTTTCCAGTAAACATGTTCGGGTGCGTTTGCAATAATGTTTTCATAAAAATTTTGTATTATGTTTAAATAATCCATTGGCGTCAGATCTCGTTTAACAGACATGCCCGTTATTTTTTCAATCTTGTCCGCCATTAATTTTAGCTGTTGTGATGTGGTGTCTTGATTCATGATGTTCTCCCTGTTTAAACGTATTGAAAGAGTCTAATGGATATGGATTCTATGTCAATCTTTCCTTGTTTTTTCTAAATATTTCCGCAAAATACGCGAATGATAAATAATATTGATCGGTCAAAAAAAGCACAGTTAGTTTTATGTGGCTTGATATTCATGTTGCTGCCTGCATTAACGCTGGCGCTGACTTTCCCTTTGCCTCAAAAAGGGGATGACATTGTCGGTCAAACTCAAACTATAATCATTCAAAATGGCCAAGAAGTAAGCGATATTGATGAAAAATATGAGGTGGGTTATTTTGAACTGCAGGAGGCCAATCCTGGTGTTGATTTAAACCATTTATGGCCGGCTACTAAATTGATTATTCCTAATCGCTATATTCTTCCCAACGCGCCGCGCAAGGGCATTGTGATCAATCTATCTGAATTGCGATTATATTACTATCCGCAGAATCAACCGGTTGTGATGACCTATCCAGTCGGTATTGGAAAAGAAGGCGAGGATACGCCGCTTATGAGTACCAAAATCGTTGAAAAAATTAAAGATCCCGCATGGCATCCAACAGACAGTACAAGAGCCGAAGCGGCAGAAAAAGGTATCGTTATTCCAAAAATCGTTGCGTCTGGCCCTGATAATCCCTTAGGTCCATTTGCGATGCGCTTAGGAAATCCCAATTATCTTATTCATGGAAACAACGATCCCAGCGGGGTAGGGTTTCGCATCAGCGGCGGCTGTATTCATATGTTTAATCAGGATATAGAAAAATTATTTAATTTGGTCACCATTGGTACCCCTGTTGATATTGTTGCACAACCCTTTAAAACCGGTTGGTCTGGTCATAAATTTTATTTAGAAGCCCATGTGCCTGTTCAATTGAAAGGCTTGCAAGCAGCAACCCATACTTTTTCGCCCGCAATAACCGTTATTAGACAAGCGGTTGATGCAACGCATAATATTGAAATTGATTGGGATAAAGCGCTATCTGTTGCGGATGCGCAACACGGCATTCCAACCGTCATTGGCGTGCTCAATACTTCGGTTGTCCCGAAAATAATGCTCACACAAAAATCTAGTCATAAAATTGGTAACACACATGTTAAATCTACTCGTCGACATATCCGAACAAAAATTGTACGTAAAAAATAAAATTCTTAAAACATATTTTATTTCCACCGGCAAAGCCGGTGTTGGACAAGAAAACGGAAGTTATAAAACACCCCTAGGGCGCCATGAGATTTGTGAAAAAATTGGTGAGGGGTGCCCCATCAACACAATTTTTGTAGGCCGCAAACCCACCGGCGATATTTATTCCGAAGAATTTGCTTTAAAAAACAATAATAACGATTTCATTTTAACGAGAATTTTATTGTTATCTGGGCTAGAGCCAGGTAAAAATCTGGGAGGATCGGTCGATACTAAAAGTCGTTATATTTATATCCATGGATGCCCGGATCATAATCCGATGGGCATTCCGTTATCGCATGGATGTATTCGCATGCGGAATGTTGATATTATCGAATTATTTGAGCGAGTTGACGTTGGAACGTTGGTGGATATCTACTGATACTCAGCTCAGAGGTAAGCAGGTATTCACTATTAGAACGGCAGACATTAGAAAATACGATGAATTATCTAGAATCAGATGAACGTTTTGCGTCCTCTGAGCTGAGACCAGCTTGTTCGCATGAGTTAAGATAAACAGGTATTCATCATTAGAATGGCATGAATTGAGAAAGAAAACAGATTTTTTAGAATCAGATGAACGCTTTGCGTCCTCTGAGCTGAGACCGACCAGTACCCCTGAGCTAAAACCGAAAAAGGATTTAATATGCAACACCCCATCGGGCCACTCATGATCGATCTTGACGGCTTAACGCTTGCTCAAGATGAAATCGAACTCTTACAACAGCCTATCGTCGGTGGCGTTATTTTGTTTACACGTAACGGCGAGACGCCTGAGCAAATTTCACAACTCACTCAATCCATTCGACAAGTGAAACCCAATCTATTGATAGCTGTCGATCAAGAGGGCGGGCGCGTACAGCGCTTACAATCCGGGTTTACACGATTACCGCCTGTTCGAGATATTGGGAAAATTTACGATCAAGATAAAACAAAAGCTTGCGAACTTGCACATCTGTGTGGCTGGGTGATGGCAATCGAGATTTTAGCTGTCGGCATAGATTTTAGTTTTGCCCCTGTTTTGGATATTGACCATGGTGTTAGCCAGGTGATTGGCAATCGCGCCTTTTATAGCGATCCTGATATTGTAGCGACATTGGCAGAGCATTGGATCGATGGCATACGAGAAGTAGGGATGCATGCTGTCGGCAAGCATTTTCCTGGACATGGCGCCGTTTCGCTCGATTCACATACCGATTTACCGCGTGATTTGCGAACGTTAAATGAAATCAAACAGGCCGATATGAGACCTTTTGTACGTTTAATCCAAGCAGGCATTTCGGGTTTGATGCCCGCGCATATTGTCTTTGCCGAGGTTGATAATTTGCCGGTTGGTTTTTCACGCCGATGGCTACAAGATATTTTGCGTAAAAATATGCAGTTTAATGGCGCTATTTTTAGTGATGATTTGACAATGGAAGGAGCCAGTATAATCGGTGATATACTGACACGATCAGAAGTTGCTTTAGCAGCTGGTTGCGATATGATTTTGATATGTAACAATAAAAAAGGGGTAAAAAAGGTTGTTAAACATTTAAACTTGCGTAAAATACCTATAAATATTAGATTAGCCAATATGAAACAAGGAGTTAACAAGCTA
Organism: Gammaproteobacteria bacterium RIFCSPHIGHO2_02_FULL_42_13; assembly: GCA_001801405.1. Taxonomy (GTDB): domain Bacteria; phylum Pseudomonadota; class Gammaproteobacteria; order UBA12402; family UBA12402; genus O2-02-FULL-42-9. The sequence continues at coordinate 5,164 of MGXQ01000084.1, forward strand.
ACTTGGAGTGATTTGCAAGGAGATAAGCGGTGGAATAAGGCAACGGAAAGTTTGAAACGAATATTTATATGAACATAGCAACCTGGTTTAGCAACATTACGACGAATTATTCATGGATCATGCAGGTGATTGTTGTGCTTGCGGTGACTACGTTGATCTATTTCGTTGAAACCATTGTTTATCGCAGTATTGTCAAGCATTTCGAAAAAACCAAGCGCATATGGGACGATTTACTTTTACATACTTTACATCCTCCGTTTATTTTTTTGGTCTGGTTGATCGGTTTAACCGAAGTAGCGAACATCATCAAAATTGCCTCGCCCGCATTTAAAATACTCAACTTGACCAGCATGATTCGTCAAATTGGTATCATTATTTTTGTCGTTTGGGTCATTATGCGATTTATTAAACAAATCGGTGAACGTCTGGTACATCCGGCGTATTGTAAGCGTCCATTGGATAAAACAACGGTCGATTTGATTACTAAATTGCTTGTATTGAGTGTGGCGATTGTGGCATTGCTTGGGGTGCTTCAACAATTTAATGTTCGCATTTCAGCAATTTTAGCGTTATTTGGTGGTGGCGCGATCGTGTTGGGCTTTGGCGCTCAAAGTTTATTGACCAACTTTTTTGGCGCTTTAATGGTTTATATGGATCGTCCTTTTTCGGTGGGCGATTGGATTTCTTCACCTGACAAAGACATCGAAGGCACCGTTGAACAAATTGGTTGGCGATCGACACGCATTCGTACATTTGACAAGCGACCGTTATATGTGCCCAATGCCATTTTTTCGACGGTCGCGATTCAAAATCCATCGCGTATGACAAATCGGCGCATTAAAACAACCGTTGGCGTGCGATTTCAAGATGCGCCAAAAATTGCGGCCATTGTCGCCGATATTGACGCGATGTTGCATAACCATCCAGATATTGATACACGCCAAACTTGCTTTGTTCGGCTCAATGAGTTTGGCGAAAATTCGTTGAATATATTGGTCTATACCTTCACCAAAACAACGGAGTGGGTGAAGTTTCAAGCCGTTCAAGAAGATGTTTTCTTAAAAATTATAGATATTATCTATAACAAACACAGCGCCGCTATGGCATTCCCAACACGCACATTGGAATTGCCAGCAACTTTAATTAACAAAATGAAAGGATAATTATGATTGATTTTGCAGATGTTGATGCACTCTTTAAAAAAGCCCATCTCTTGCATGGCCAAGCAGAAATTAATGCAGTCATGGATAAAATGGCTGTGGAAATTAAAACAAAACTAGGTGATACGAAACCGATCATGCTTTGTATTTTGAATGGCGCACTCATTTTTATGGGGCATCTTTTAACACGGTTGAATTTTCCCTTACAAATCGATTATGTTCATGTCAGTCGTTATCGGGGAGAAATACAAGGACGTAATTTAGATTGGATTGCAGAGCCCAATGGTATGCTAGAAGGGCGAACGGTTGTGCTGGTCGAAGATATTTTGGATTCCGGGTTAACCTTATCTGCCGTTAAAGATTACTGCACAAAACGTCGCGTCAAAAACGTCTATACGGCCGTATTAATCGATAAAAATCATCCGCGCGATCCAGGTGGTTTAGCCAAAGCTGATTTCACCGGTCTTTATGTAGAAGATAAGTTTTTAATTGGCTATGGACTCGATTACAAAGGATTCTGCCGCAACCTGCCGGGCATCTATGCGGTAGAGACATGATGGCCCTGCTGAATCACAGATTGTAGTGTCGACAAGACAATAGGCTTTGTAATCACTTCATTTGCGCCGGCTTGCAAACAAGAATCGGCATCTTCTTTGAATGCATGTGCGGTTAAAGCGATAATAGGAAGATTTTTGCCTTTTTTGGTTGTACGAATATGTTTGATGACATCAATTCCACTAATATCAGGCAGTCCAAGATCAGATAGCACAATATCAAAATTCGATTTTTCAAATAATGTGATGGCTTGTTTGCCTGTGCTAGCGATTTCAAACGTACAGCCAAGCTGCGATAAAAAAGTTGTGAGCACTTTTTGGTTTAATAGATCATCTTCAATAATTAATAAATGCTTTTTCTTAACCTTTGTATTATTTAACTTCACTAAAGGAGGCGTTTTTTTAGTCTCTTCTGTATTGAAGGTGTGATTTGATTCATCCAGGGGAAAAGTAAACCAAACCGTTGTTCCTTTATTCTCCGTGCTATTGATGCCAATATCTCCCTTCATTAATTCAACCAAGTTTTTGCAAATAGACAGTCCCAACCCTGAACCCATATGTTTTCGCGTATAACTGGAATCTAGTTGCGTAAATCGATCGAAGGCGTGCGGTAAAAATTCAGCGGAAATACCAATGCCTGTATCGCTGACAGACACTTTGATTTGCCGAGTAGAATCCATTTTTTCAACGGACACGGTAATTTCACCTGTGTCGGTAAACTTAATCGCGTTGCTTAAAAGGTTAATTAATATTTGCCGAAGCGCATTCGCATCCGATAGCATTGTTTTTGGCACGTGATGATCATAATGAATATTTAACTGAATTGACTGATTTTCGAGTTGATGGCTAATATTTGTAACAGTTGAAGATATCAGGTGATGAAAATCAAGGAGTTCATAATGCAATTGTATCTTATTTGCCTCGATCTTAGCGAACACCAGAATATCATTAATTAATTTTGTGAGATGTTGGCTAGAATCAAGAATAGTGTTTATTGCGCTTTGTTGATCCTTCGTAAGATTTTGCTCTGCCAAAATTTGCGCCATTACAAAAATAGCATTTAATGGTGTCCGAAATTCATGACTAATAGTCGCCAGAAAATTTGATTTTGCTTGATTGGCTATTTCGGCTTTTTCTTTTGCATTCTGTAACGCCGCTTGCGTTTGCTTTAGAGAAGTAATGTTGATCGAATTACCAATAATACCAATTAGTTCTCCGCTATTATCATAAAAAGGGGCTTTGATAACCTGATAAATCCTCTCGACATGGTCTGATAGGCGAATCGTTTCTTCTGCTACTATCGTTTGATGAGTATCAATGACCTGTAGATCATTTTGCCGAAGTTGATCAGCGTAATGACGATCAAACAAATCATGATCCGCTTGTCCAATGACAATTTTGCGAGAGGCGAGAGCGGAATCGGTCAATAAATAATCGCTGCAGGCTAAATAACGCCCATTAATATCTTTTAGATAAATACATCCGGGAAGATATTTAATAAAATTATATAGTGTTGAATCGATTTCAGAAGATACAGTGCCATCGAATGATTCTTGTTTTGTATCGAATTTCATATGCTCCTCATAAAGTACCATACCTAAACGGCGGTTTTTTTACTTGGCGATCGATGCGATCAATAAGTAACCACAAAAAACTCCGCTTTTATCGATTTTTTCTGTCAGCGATCGACCAAAAAAACTCAAGCATTTTACTGACCCTATGATATAATAAAATCGTTGAAGATGTAACTAATAAAATTTCGTTACTCAACTCAGTAAGCGAACAATTCGTTCTCAATTTCAAAGTGACGGATCACAAAAATCGGGGTTATGACATGCCGTCTTTTACTTGTTACATAGTGGGTAATGATAGCTTGGCTATACGTTGTGGTGAAGCCCTTCAACGTGCTGAGCATCTAATCCAAGCGGTTGTGACCACCAATCCTGATGTAGAATTATGGGCGCGCAGTTCCAAAATTCCATGCTTCTTATCGGTACATGCATTGCATGCTAGTACCCCGAAGCAGGTAGATTATATTTTTAGCCTTTCCAATCCTTTTTTTCTTCCTGATTCAATTCTAAGCTTGGCCACAAAACTTTGTATTAACTGCCATAATGCTCGTTTGCCTCAATCGCCAGGTGTTCACTCTACCCATTGGGCTATTTTTGCAGATGAAAAAGAATACGGTATTACATTTCATGTAATACCGCCAGGAGAAAAAAGGGTAGATGTTGGTGATATTATTTTAGAACGACCCGTACAGATTGATGCGGTGCATGATACCGCGGAATCTCTTAGCGTTAAATGTCAAAGAGCCGCTCTTGATGGATTTACAGAGTTATTAGAAAAAATTACATGTGATGAATTGAAACCAAGACTTCAAGGAGCTGACGTTATTGCGACTGCGCCCGCACGTACCTATAAATTGCAACGACGTATGAAAGATCATGGACTTATCAGCTGGGAAGATAGAGCTGAACATATTGAACGCCTTTATCGATCCTTGACGGCACAACAAAATTATTTGGGATCGATTAAATTTAGTATACAGAACGATATTTTTATTCCAGGTTTGGTCAAAATAGAAGATGAGCGTTCACATACTCCTGGTGAAATAGTGCGTATCACGGATACTGAAATCGTGATGGCGACACAAACAAAGCACATTGTGTTATCAAACATAAGGGATGCTGATGGACAAGAAATTTCAATCGCTCAGTTGGTTTCTCGTTATGGACTTACCGCTAAAACGCTATTAACCGGATTGCTTGTTCCAAAACAATTAATCGCTCGACCGTTTAATGACTTATTTTGGGAGCGCATTTTGCGTCGCATCACCGCTACTGAACTACCGTTTTATGCGGCGCGAGAAGCATCAGCAATACCGGAAGAAACGGTAGACGGCCTGACAAAAACTGTTTCTTCAACTTTGCGCCAAAGTCTTGCACAAAAGTTCAAAGGATATTCAAACGAACACATATTGTTGACTGCTGTCTTGATCTATTTTTATCGTATTTTTGACAATGAAAGCAGCGTTGTTAATCTGAGTTCGTTTGAGGGACAAAAAAACGTGAAGGGACTTGAGTCTTTTTGTGCTCAGTATACTCCATTTCCAATCGGTCAATTGAAACCAGATATCTTGTTCGCCCAAGCACTAACATATGTTGCCGAGCAGTTGAAGGATTTGGAAAAACATGGTGCGTTTGAACGAGACATATTTTTGCGTTTAAAAATCCCCCATTGTCCTTTACCCGTTGCGGTTGCGCTCTGTGAAAATGGCGATACAACAGACGTTGTAAAGGGTTGTCCAAAAGGTACTAAAATATTAGTTGTCGTTTCAAAAACAGGACAAATCACTTGTATTGCAGCTCCTAGCTTGACGCATGTTTCTCTGCATGTGGTCGCTCATCTTATGGCATTATTAGAATCCATTGACCAGCATCCTGCTGATCAATGCATCATCACACAATTAAATTTTTTAACGCCTGAAGACTTTATACTAGCAGAAAAAATATTTCAGGGAACACCTCTTCAACGAATGGACGATTTTATTTTTCCTGATCAATTAGTCGCCTATCATGCTGGAGAGCAGCCTACGCAGGGGAGCCTCGCTGTTTTTACTAGGTTGGCACGTGGACATTGCAAGAAAATGACCGCGGTTATTTCCAAAGGTGATCACGCATTAGTTTATTTTGAATTGGCGAAAAAAGCTCAATATATGGCGGGATATTTGCAGAGTCATTATCAAATAAAAAAAGGAGATCGAGTTGCCATTTGTTTGGATCAATCATTGTTATCCATTACTACGTTGATTGCACTGATGAAGGTGGGTGCCGTTATTGTTCCTATTGATCCTGCTCAAGGTAGGGACTTTGTGAATCATTTGCTCCAGGATATTGATCCTGCGTTGTTAATTACGCGTACGGAAATTTCTTATCGATTTACCGGGCAGGGCGGTGAGTCCGCATGGTCTTCTTGTAAAAAATTATCGCTGGATCATAAGAATTTATCCAAAATATTTACCTCTGCACATGCCAAACAAGTTACCGTCGCTGAGCGTCAACCGAACGATTTATTATTTATTGTTTATACCTCTGGCACAACGGGTCGACCCAAGGGGGTATGTATTACCTATGAACAATGGTTTATTTCTATGAAGAATCGCATGGAAATTTATGGTAATAACTCAGTTACTATTCCATTGCTTTCCTCTATCGCCTTTGACGTTGGGTTGACTGCTATTTGTTGGGCGCTGATGACAGGCGGCAGTCTCATTTTATTTAAGCCAGATGCGTTACAATATCCTGAAGAGGCTGTTGCACGCTTAAATGCTCATGATGTTACAACTCTCATTGCGGTTCCGTCCACGTGTAAAATTCTAATAGACACTGCACGGCGTCATGAGTATGTGCTTCCTTTTATTAAAACAGTAATTATAGGGGGAGATAACTATGAGCCTTCCTTCATAAAACTTTTGCAAAATGGAAATCCGCTAACAGGAACACCATCCATATATGAGGAATTTGGACGTACTGAATGTGCTGTATGGGAAATGTATAGAGAATTCAAAAGAGAATCCCTCCCTGTGGTGTGGAAACCCCTCCCTGGCGTTACCTTGCATTTATTAGATTCTCATGGTCAGCCAGTGCCCCTGGGATTACCAGGCATCCTACATGTACAAGGAGCCGTAGTGGGAAAATATTGGAAGTGTCCCGAATTAGATGCGCGATTTGTTGATGTACGAGAGGTACGATCTTTTAATACAGGAGACAGTTTTGTTTACACAGAGACGAATGGATTAGTCTTTCTTGGTCGACAAAGTGATTCCCAAGTTAAGCTATTAGGTCGACGATTTACGTTAAATGAAGTGGAAGCAGTATTAGCCCAACAACCCAGTGTTAAAGAATGTGTTGTTACTTTACAGGAGACGGGGGCGCAAAAATATTTAATTGCTTATGTTGTCACACATTCCCAGCATCTATTTGATGTGCGCGCACTTACTGATTTCCTCAAGGAACGCTTGGCCACATACAAAATACCTAAGGTATTTTTACAATTACCTTTATTACCGTTAACCTTCAATGGAAAAATTCAACGCGAAGGGTTGCCTGTTCCGAAAAGAAAACCCCGAATGGCAACAGCTGAATTTGTTCCACCCGAAACAGTCACGCAAAAAATTTTAGTCGGCATATGGATGGATATTTTAAAAACAGATCCTACTCTGGGTATTGGGATAGATGATGATTTTGCAGAATTGGGCGGAGATTCTCTGTCATTGACCGAATTAACGGGGCAAATTTTAAATCATAGCTGTTTTGAAAAATGCAAGTCTATTCAGCTCGCTGCTTTCCTAAGGAATCCAACTATTCGAACGTTAGCCGGTTTGCTAGATCAACTGGCTGCGTCTGTTGAAATATCGAGTCACGTTTTTGTTCCGCCACAATTAGCGCATGATTTAGTCTTGCCTAAAGATATTAAACCTGCAAGTCTGGAATCCCCAGATTCAAGAAAGTCTCCCATTATATTTTTAACGGGCATAACAGGGTTTGTTGGCATACATGTATTGAAAGAATTCTTATCTCAGCCCTCAACAAAAGTGATTTGTTTAATTCGCGCATCAACAGTAGAATCAGCACGCTTAAGATTAATGACGACATTGTCTAATCATTACATAGAATTACCCGATCTAGATCGTGTTGAAATCATTGTAGGATATTTAGATCAAGAAAGATTTGGTTTGCCAAAAGAAGAATTTGATGCATTAGCCTATAGAATAACGCATATTTGCCATGTTGGCGCTCTCGTTAATCATTTAAAAGCCTATAATGCGTTGCGTTTTGCTAATGTAAAAAGTATGGAGTGGATAGTTCGTTTGGCTG
>MGXQ01000084.1:12771-16213 GCA_001801405.1 Gammaproteobacteria bacterium RIFCSPHIGHO2_02_FULL_42_13
GGCGAAGAATTGGGTAGACAGGCTCAGGAGCAAGGAATAGATTTTAGAATCGTTAGATTACCGCTTATTCTAGGTGCTTTGGCCGAACCCGAAAGGAATCATTTTTTGTTATTATTGAAACAATGTGTATTCCTTAAATTCGCTCCGCAGTGGGATATTCCGATCGACGTTATGCCGATTGAAATTTGTGCGCCACTTATTGCAAAGATTATATTAACGCCAGAGGCAAAAAACACTGTTTTTAATTTCTATTTGGGCGAACAATTTCGATACAGATGGGCTGATTGGATTAATACGTTAAATGAGCATGATTGTAGCATAGAGTTATGCCCGACTGAACAGTGGAGCAAGAAGTTGCAAGAAACTCAACAACCAGGGAAAGGAATGTTTCCTTTATTTGCACTTTATAGCAATCCACGCGCTACATTGCCTGTTATGCCAACAAGCATAAAAACAGAGAACCTATTAAAAATGCTTGCGGATATACCAATACCTGTCGCAAAAGAGTATGCAGAGCAGGTCATCTCTCATATGATAAGAGGAGGACATTTGTCGATGGTGCCTACTGAACTATTCGATGTTATAAGTGACGAAGAAGAACGATCATCAGGATCCTCTCCAAGATCCAGACATTCTTCTCGCGCGAGTGAAGGAGGGGTAGCCGGTTTTATTATCTGAACATGTCAGATAATAAACTGAATGAAAATTGCTGATCGTAAATCTTTAATCATAATGGGTGATATTATGCCTCTTCCTCGAGAAAAAATTGATGAGTTATTTCAAGCTGCCACGACAGGAGATGTTGCTATTCCGGCAACCGATATACAATGTTTATTGGCGTTAGAGAAAGCATGGAGTTTGACTCAGCCGTTTGCGGGCAAAACAATTCTGTTTAACCAGCATCTCACTAAAATCACATTAATAGAAATTTGGGTGCTCTTAAGAGCGGGCGCAGATGTTCATGTGACCGCGACTGAAGATTTAAAGATTCATGCAAATACATTGGGTCCTATTTGCGCTTCCGGCTTACCTTATTATGAAAAAGGCACCATTCCTGAGGGGATAAAATTTGATGCAGTTGTTGATTGTGGCGGCACATTGTATGCGCGTAATTTGGGTCCAAACATTGAACTAACACATACGCCTCAATCTTTTTATTCAGATGGAACTTATCCATGCATCAGTGTGGATGGCAATGCGCAAGGCGAGGGGACAAAAACCAAAAAAATTGAAACCATGTGCGGCACGGGAGATGCGTTTATTCGAAGACTATATCAAGAACTACAAGCGCAGTTGTTGTTGGCATTTCGTCCTGTCGCTGCAACATTAACATTAAGACTACCTGCATTTATCGGTGCGTCCATGTCGCCGAGTGCAATGATCCGCGATAACCAATATATTGTTTTTGGTTACGGAAAAGTTGGAGAAGGGATTGTGGCCGCCTTAATGTCGGCGGGCGCATCAGCAAAAAATATTAGTATTGTCGATGTTGATGAAAGCCGTCAATTTAATGCTCCGCCGGAAACGCATTTTTTCCATTTAGAGCAGAATAAAGGAGATTCTTCATATAATGACAAGCGAGAAAGAATTAAGACACAGGCTGAATCTGCATTTTGTGTTGTCATGGCAACTGGCATTGAAAATGCGTTATCCAATCATTTTGACCAACAAGATTTAGCTAAAGTAAAAATCATAGCAAATATGGGTACCCCTGATGAAATTGGCTTTCGTTTTAAAGAAGGCGAGCAATTGCCGTTTGGAAAGGGTACTGCGAATTTTTCAGAATTAGACTTCCCGACGACACCCATTTATCTGGATGCGATTTTTACCCTATTATTAAGGGCTGTTCATGAAGCTATATTTAATATAGCACAATATAAGCCGGGGTTTAATGTGGTGGATCAGAAAATTGATCGCCAAGTATTAGGAGAATGGACGAGAATTAATGGGGGCAAAAAATGGTCGCATCCGGATGTCTATCGAAAATTGCGTGATATTATTAATGGTGACGCAGAAATTAGAGCTCTTTTGCGTCCGCCTGTATCGCCACCTCATTCGCGACTTGTATCAGAAGAGGCCGCGGATGAAAAACCTCCGCGTAGACACTCAGACCCACCAACAGCATTGTTTCGTAGTGTTTCATGCCCTCCAGATGTGAGAGCCAATGTGAATCCGACTGTGCCTTGTGCGCCGCATTTCGCTTGAAATAAAAATCCTCACGGCAAGCCACTGGTGAGTTGATTGCGACACGAAATCGCTTTATAAAATACCAATAGGAGAAAAATGTCATGAAAACTTTAATCGTTTATTATTCTTTAACCGGCAATGTAAAATTTATTGCCGAAACAATGGCAAAAACCATCGATGCAGATTTATTAGAGCTAAAACTTACCGAAAAGGACATTAATCCAAAAGGCTTTATGAAATTTTTATGGGGCGGCAAACAAGTGTTCAGCAAAAAACACCCAGACTTATTACCGTTTGATAAAAACCCGCAAGATTACGATTTATTAATTATTGGTACACCGGTTTGGGCCTGGACTTATGCGCCGGCATTGCGAACATTCTTTGCTAACACCAACATATCAAACAAAAAAATCGCTTTGTTTTGTTGCCATGGCGGCGGAAAAGGGCAGACGTTACAAAAAATGAAAGCCGTATTGGGCGATAATAATTTTATGGGCGAAATCGATTTCTTTGAGCCGTTAAAAAAAGATACGCAAGCAAAAGAACAGCGTGCAATAGAGTGGGCGAGAGAAACTTGTATGCTTGATCAATATTTTTTAAATCGCGAGGTCGTCATTATGCCATATGATGATCAGTGGCTGAACATGTTTGATGCTGAGAAGGCAAAAATTTTAACGGCAGTACATCGTGATATTATTGTCGAGCATATCGGTAGCACATCAATACCGGGATTAGCAGCAAAACCAATTATTGATATCATGATCGGCACAAAAAATTTAAGCATGGCAGATATATGCATCAAGCCGCTTGAAACGATTGATTATGAATATATTCCTCAATTTGAAGAAAAATTTCCAGCCAGGCGATTTTTGCATCGCGGCCCGAATCTACCCAACCAACATTATCATTTGCACATGGTGGCACGAGATAGTGATTTTTGGCATGATCATCTGTTTTTTAGAGATTATTTGCGAACGCATAAACAAGTCATGATGGATTATCAAACCTTAAAAGAAGATCTAGCTAAAAAATATAAAAATGATGTTGGGGGTTATTGTGAAGCAAAATCTGAGTTTATTCAAAATATCTTAAAGAAAAAAAATAAGTTGCAGCATAATTGAGCGATTACAAAATTTATAAAAATTTAATTGCGAAGCAAATACCTCGGCTTGCTGCGAGTACTTTACGCATGGGGTTTCTAAAGGGGAGAGGCGAATCTCCCCTTTAGTCGCCGTTTGCGCGAATTTACTTCGCG
>MGXQ01000084.1:16250-18922 GCA_001801405.1 Gammaproteobacteria bacterium RIFCSPHIGHO2_02_FULL_42_13
GTTTGCGCGAATTTACTTCGCGCAGGCGATCAATAAAAGAAATAAAAATATCCCGCCTGCTTGCAGCGGGGATTTTTATTTGCTTTTTAACGTAAAAATCGTTATATTACCTGCTATCCAATAAGTTAAATAAGAAAAGGAGTTTGTATGCCTAATACTGATCTGCTAGCGATAGAAGAAGCAAGGCCATTGATTGGTCGACGATCTTATCGCAGTTTCGCTCAAGATTTTTACAGTTTATCTCTTTCTGCATGGCAAATGGGGCTGTCGTATACCTTTAGTATTAAATTCTCTGTGGCATTGGCGGTTTTATTTAGAGCGAATGGTAATGATCCCGAACATGTGGCTGCATTAGGTATCACTCAGTCACTATCCAATTTCACCGCCATTATTGCACTATCTGAGTTATTAGCCCTCAGTATTATGGCCGGTAATTATATCGGGGTTTTATCACGGGACATCCCTGACGAAGAACGTCCTATTTATCGCAGAAATGTTGGCGATATTTATAGAGCGGGGCTGATCGTCTCAGCAAGCGTTGCCTCTGCGGGCTTTTTCCCCTTGTATTTTTCGGAAAATTTATTAATCGCACTAGGACAAGATCCCGCTGTTGCGCGTATTGTGCAACAGTTTTCACGCGCCTACGCGCCAGGGATATTCCCATTATTGATACGTGTTTGTTCGGAACAAATGTTCTTTGCGCGTGGGCACTACAGGCTAGCGATGATTATTGCAATAGCAAATTTAGCATTTGGTATAACGCTGGCAGGAATAATGGGAGGAGGCTGGTTTGGCCGAGAGCCCAGTGTAGAAGGTCTTGGATACGCCTACCTTGTCGAAGATGTAACAACAGCATTAGCTTATGTCGCCTGTTTATTGTGGCATCGCGATTTTCGTGAATTTCCTTTTTTTCGTTTAGCTGAAGCATCCAGCATCTCTATTTTGAGACATACAAAAGATCTTATTCGAGAAGGGGGCAGCATTAGTCTATCGATGATCATAGAAATGTCTATGGCGTTTGTGTTGACACTATTCGCGGGCATAGAAGGATCAACACAACAAGCTGCTTGGGCAACGGCGATGCAATTTGTGTTTTTTGCCGGTATCCCTATATTATCGTTTGGTGCGGCGACTGGACAAGAACAAAGTAGAATGATGGGGGCCGCACTTACTCAAGCTGGAGAAAGAAGATTGCAAATTCAGCGTGTTCGTCAGTTTGTTTTGCGCGCTCGCTTGATTACACCGGCAAATCTTATGCCATTTTGTCTGGCGCTTATTATTTTTCCGCAAGCACTCAATGCGTTGGTTGGTGGTAATACGAAATCGGATTTGCATGCGCTCAGAATCGTTGTTCCTCTGATTAGCGGGGTTGTCGTGGGCGATTCAGTTCGTTATCAAGTATTGCAAAATTTACGTGCATCATTTGACTGGGTTACTCCTACCATATTAAATTCGATTGGATTATTAGCGGGTTTGCTCTCAGCGTCTATTTTTTTGGAAGGGGGCAGTTCAAATATTGCAATGTTGGCGCTGTCTTATTTGGCTGGAATCATCGCTTCAACCAGTTTATTGCTGAGACGATGGGGGCAACGCGGCACTGAAGATGCTTTAATTGAGGCACAAACTCAGCATGATGCGGCAACACAAGCGATAGAACAAAGAATACGAGAAGAAGTCGCAGCAGAAACCATTCAACCGCACCAACGCGGAACAGCTTGGGCCAGCTTGTTTTCGGACAAAAAACCATTGGCGGCCACTCGCGATCACGATGAAGAGAGTCTTTCTGCATCGGAAGAACACGTAAGTATTAATGCCCTATCATAGTGATTCAAGTAGTGGGGCTGGCCCCATCGACTGGCTGCGTAGGGGTTAATGAAGAAGATTCTGCGGAAGCGGGCTGACTCGATCCACTCCTTGGAGTCGATCGAGGCCTTTTAGTAGACGCGGCTTCGCCAAACAGCATTGCTGCTGAAGCGGTTCGGCGCAATCGTCGTTCCGTTCTTTCTGCATCGCTCAATCGCTGCTGCAGCCGCGCGTTTTCTTCGCGTACCGCGCGCAATTCTGTTTGTAAAGCTTGAATCTCAAGGCCATGCGCACTTAACAAACGCTGATGTGCATCGATCACTTTGCTGAGCTCACGTATTTGCCTCCCCGTTGAACCTAGTTGCTGGGTAGCAGCGTAAAATTGTCCATGTCCATATTGCCGCAGCTGAGCTAATTCAGCTTCGGTTGCAGTTAATCGTGCCAAGAGGTCGGCTTGATCATCGCGCGCCTCTTCAGGTCGGCGTTTTTTTTCACGAGGCATCTTGTTCTCCTAAGTAATCAAGAGAGCAGGATATATTTTTTGGTTTAAAAATCAAGTGGTTAGTTTGGATAGCGCATATATTGCGTAACATAACACCCAATGTTACACTGTGCCATTACTATAAATCATGTATTTTATATCCTATGATAAATCAATATTTTTTAAATCGTGAAGTGGTTCTTTTTCCGCATGAGGCTTTTTGGCAACAGATGTTTTGAGAAGAAAAATATAAAAATGAGCATGAATAGCAATAAAATACTGGGCAGTGCGCTGATCTCGATAGGGACCAGCATCGGGGCAGGAATCTTAGCATTGCCCATGGTCGGTGCCGCTCCTGGCTTTTTATCTTCTGCTGGATTGCTCATGG
>MGXQ01000084.1:18976-25369 GCA_001801405.1 Gammaproteobacteria bacterium RIFCSPHIGHO2_02_FULL_42_13
CTTACATTACGCCTTGCTAGCCGCCTATTCATCGGGCGCATCGGTATTATTAAGCAGTTTGTTTTCAAGCGCTTGGGGAATCATCCTGCCAACTGGTATATCTGCTTTACTTTTTATCGGTATTTTAGGCGGCGCAGTTTTTTGGAGTACGAAGGCAGTCGATTACACCAATCGGTTTTTTATCAGCATAAAAGGGTTGCTTTTGGTGGCTGCTATTTTTTTACTGATGCCGCATATCGATTTCACTAATATTACAAACCCAGTCGTCCACGAGATCGGTAAACACTTGGGTATCGCAGCGCCTATTTTTTTAGGTGCATTTGGTTTTTTGACCACCATTCCTAGCTTACGGCTTTATGTCGGAGATAACCGTAAAGCACTTCGCATCATTGTTGTCTGTGGTTCTACGATTCCATTGATCATCTACTTATTATGGTTATTAGTCAATTTAGGTATTGTGCCTCTCGTGGGTACAGAAAATAGTTTTTTTGCTATTCAATCCATGGGTGCTTCCGTGGCACACTTAATAGATGTAATTATCCATATTGTTAAAAACAGATGGGCCAGCATGGCCTTGCGAGGGTTTTCTGATATTGCGATGACTACATCGTTTTTAGGCGTTTCGCTCGGGTTATTTGATTTTTTAGCCGATGCGTTTAAGCGCGCGAATAGCAGAGTGGGGCGTATGCAAACTGCATTGCTGACTTTTATTCCCCCATTAATTTTTACTTTATTTTATCCCAAAGGATTTATTATCGCTTTGGGTTATGCTGCGATCTTCGTCGGTATTTTGGAAATTATTTTACCGGCATGGATGGCCTATAAACTAAAAGATAATCGCCTGATTCAACAGTCAATCGGTGCCTCTAAACTCACAAGCTTGCTGTTTAATAGATTAGTTTTATTCACAATCGTCGTCATCGGTGCCGCCATCATCGCATTGCAAATCTTGATCAATTTGCATGTATTAAGTTCATGAGCGTGCCTATTTTTTTTCTATATTTATGCTAAGCCTCTTAATGAAATGATTAAAAAAAGAGAGAGATGTTAAAAATAATATTGCTCTTTTGGCATGATAGGATAGAATCTTCGATATCATATTTCAATTTTACACTCTGAAGGAGAATAATAATGCCACCTAAAGCGCAACCCTCATCCGTCAATATTAAAAAAATCTATTTAAAAGGATCTACTTTTCAACCTAAAAATGTGCCGGGTATTTTTTCTCAAACTGGCAAAGAGGTGCAGCAATTGCAAATACAAGTGCGCAATCGCGCTTCATCGGAGAGCGATAGCTATGAGGTTTCTATGAAACTGACTGTGGCGGCCAAAAAGGGTGATTTTGAAGCCTATACCGTGCAAGTGGAGCAGGCCGGCGAGTTTGAATTAAAAGGTTTTGATGAAGTACAGAAGAAACAGATATTAGAAACTCTCTGCCCCAATATGCTGTATCCCTATGCGACTGCGGCAGTCGCTGATTTAGTGACGAAAGGCGGTTTTCCGGCATTATTACTGGCACCCATGAATTTTGATCAGGTGTATCAACAAAGAGTAGCCCAGCAAGCTAGAGCGAGTGCTCGGCCGGCTCCCGCTGCGGGTGTTGGATTGTTCGCCTCACCAGGAGCAGGGGGAGAGGATAGCGATAAAGAAGAGTTTCTGGATCCAGCTGAATTACTGCCGGGTTCTGGTGGAGCGGCAACATAGTCGCGTTTGATTATTTTTAACTGACAAGGAGAAAATCATATGGCAGAGCAAACAGATACACGGTTTAATATTCATCGATTATATTTAAAATCTTCCGATTTTAAAATTGAAAACCCGCCGACGGTTTTTAAATCTAAAGGCAAACTGGAATATAAAATAGAGATGAAAATAGATCCAAAAAAACTCGACGAAGAAAACTTACACGATGTGTCATTGGATTTAAAGATCGTGGGTAAAATTGAAGAGACCGATATTTTTACCGTCAGTGTGTCACAAGCGGGCGTTTTTGAGTTAAAGGGTTTTACGCCTGAACAAATGAAACAGCTGGAAATGGCGTACTGTCCGAACGTATTATATCCTTATGCGCGCCAAGCGGTGACGGGGTTAATGACGCAAGCGGGATTTGCGCCGATTAATCTTGTGCCGATTAATTTTGATGCCTTATATCAGCAGCAAAAGAAACAGGCGGCAGAAAAGGAAACCGTCACACAGCATTAAGCGATCTGACAATCACTCATGCTTTCGGCATGTTTTTAGGTACCCTGTGTTAACCATTAAACTTACAAAAGATTTTTGTTCTTCTTCGTTTAAGCCTAAAAACGTGCCGGCTATTTTTTTTGTTCAGAGCGAATATCAAACCAACCTGCAGGTCACGCATGATTACAAGCCCTTGCGTAAACCGGATCATGGCTATATGGTGAATTTAACGTGCAAATTATCGGCGACTAAGGCGGGATTAGAAGCCTATCAGTTAACGGTGGTACAATCAGGAGTTTTTGAGATAACGGCTGACGAGGAGATCAGTCAACATGTTTTGGAAGAAGCGATCGCGGTGCATTGTTTAGAGCGATTATTTCCCTATGCCAGGACTATCATCACGCAACTATTATTGAGCGGTGGATTTCCCATCGTCGTATTGCCTCAAATTGATTTTAAACAGCGTTATGCTTCGCGGACAGAAGCGGGTGAAGACGCCGAAGCAGCCGCGAGTGTTAGGCTGTCGCCGTAACCGCCTATGCTTGAGATCACACCACAATTATTTTGCCAAACGCTTTTAGAGCAGATGGGAGAGAGGTATGCTTGCGATGCGTTCTCAGCAGAAGCTTTATGGAGCGATTTGAGAGAATATTGTCTTGCACATCGTCTAAATATTAAATCCCATCGGGTTTGTTTTTTTCAAAAAAATCATAATAGGGTATTTATTTTAGAGCTAAGTGGTGTCGATGAATGGGTCGTGGAAATTTTGGAAGATCAGCTTAGCTCGGGCAACAAACTTATACAACCGACGCTTCAAGCGATCTACAGAACAGTAAATATTTGGTGTGTGACGGATCGCGCAGAGGATTTAATGCCTTTTTTTCGGGCGATCAAAGCGGTTTATGCACAGGCCAAGATACACACACAAACCTATATTTTAAAGCCGTTTTCTCTCATGGGTTTTGCGTCAAGTGTCGTGCAGTTGCTCCAAACAGGCCGCCTCGTTCAACGCGCGGATATCTATCGGCATTATCAAACCTGTTGTCAGCGCCGCTTTGAGGATTATTTATCTTCACGATCAGATTTATCGTCGGCATTTTATAGAGTGTTGGAGCGGTTATTTAAATACGAATTATTAGCAAAATCCAGCCATGCTCTTTTGTCAGATGACCTGTCTTTGCCACAATTGGAACTCAATTGGCAGCGCTATTTGCAGATGAAACAAAAAGTGTATGCACAAAACAGTCAGATTACTATTAACCAATTACCCTTAGAATTTATGGTGAATATAGCGATTGCCATTAAAAGAGAAGTACTCATACCCTATTTACAGGATGAAGCCCGACAACGATTACAAGCACAGCAAGCCTGGGAGGGACAGTTTTTAGCGCAAATCAGGCATCAAAAGAAAGACTGGCGGAACTATTCGCGTTGGCTCGGCATGGGAATTTTTCAAACCATCTATCAGGGCAGCTTGGCCGCTCTGTTTGGTGTTTTATTTACGGGTATTTTTAAATGCTTGATGCGCATCGAGAGAGTAGCGATCGCGGCGGATCAATTGGGTACCGTGATGCGTAGACAAGATTTTCGTGCAGACGCATCGAAAGTCATACAGGGCTTAGGGGCATTATTCGGCTTATATTATACGTTTTGTTTGGGCGGATATCAGGTCGTGCGTTTGTTGTTAGTGCATCTGTTAGGATTGAGGGTCAATCGTTATTTGACAGAAAAACAATGCGACGATGGCAGTGCCAGACTGAGCACTCGAGTGGTTTCTCCAATCAATGTTATGCGGATGACTAATTTGTTAATGGCCGGTGCAGAATCACTCTATACACGACAACTGCGTCACCTGGTATATGCAACCGGTGGCACGTTGGGAAGTGCCATTAGTGTCTTGCATGCCAATCAAGGAACAGAAGAACAAATGTTATTGCATTTTTTGCTTTCCATGATGGGCCAACAAGCCGGTCGTTTGATCGCCTTCTATGGATACAGGGGTTATGCGCATTTTCAAGATTGTTTATGGGCGGCAGAACGCTTGAATGAGTTGGCGGTAGAATCTGCTCGAGAGATGTCAAGCGAAGTTTGTCCATTGCATTGGGAAAGTCACTGTGATCGTTCTGTATGGTCCTGGCCATTTTTGTTTGCGCCAAAACAACCGATTCGATTTAGTTTTACGACTGCTAATCATAGATTTGTGGAGATGCAATGCAACAGTGTGAGAACGAGTGACTTTTATGGTGTGTTGACCTGTCAAGAATCGACAGAGTCAGCGACATTACGCTTGAGTCCATAAATTAATCGCAAACGATATGCGGTTATTAAAAGCCGATTGCTTATTTTAATTAAAATTATATAATGCCGAACATGCTTGCAAAGTGTATTGCCAATAAAAATTCTAAGAAATCAAAATAATAAATATCATCATTCTAATCCTTTGCGAAGCCATCCATTAAAGGCTAAGAACAATGATATATTCATCTTTATTTTCGCCTATTTTTTTCACCCTTGAACCATCAAAATATTTTTATAGATAACGGAGGTCTCTTATATGCCTGGTATCAAATCGGTCAATCATGTTGAATTAAAAGAAGTTGAAACTCGCAATCTTGCTCCGCCAGTCTTGGTGAATAATACGTTAACGATTGAAGTGAATGGTACGGTGATTTTGTCATCAGAAAATCTTGCAGCGACGGATCCAGACAGCGATGAATCGTTATTGTATTTTAACATCACGGATGTTCAACACGGACAATTTGAATTTGTCACCGATCCGTCAATACCCATTGATATTTTTTATCAGCAAAATATAACAGATCAAACAGTGCAATTTAGGCACGATGGAAGTTTTGTGGCCCCGATATATCGGGTGAGCGTGAGTGATGATGAATTCATGACTGCGCCGGCATATGCAGAGATCAGATTTTTCGGGCAGGGTCTATTTCCTGCCGCGCTTGAATTATCAAGTTTAGATGGCCGCAGTGGTTTTGTTTTAAACGGGGTGGCGGCAAATGATCAGAGCGGTATCTCCGTAAGTGCGGCTGGGGATATTAACGGCGATGGGATCAGTGACCTCATCATTGGTGCCCCTACTGTCGATCCAGCTGGGCGACTTAATGCCGGAGCGAGTTATGTGGTGTTTGGCGGATCGACAGTGGGATCCAGTGGTGTGATGGAGCTTTCGAGCTTAAATGGCAGTAATGGCTTTGTGTTAAACGGAGTGGCGGCAGGGGATCAGAGCGGTCTTTACGTAAGTTCTGCCGGGGATATCAATGGAGATGGGATCGATGATCTGATCATTGGGGCTTATTATGCAGATCCTTCTGGGCGAACAGATGCTGGAGCGAGTTATGTGGTGTTTGGCGGATCGACAGTGGGAGCCAGTGGTGTCATCGAGCTGCCCAGTTTAAATGGAATAAACGGGTTTGTACTCAATGGGGTGGCGGTAGGGGATCAGAGCGGCCGGTCCCGTGCGGCTGGAGATATTAATGGCGATGGGATCAATGATCTCATCATTGGAGGGTATAAGGCAGATCCTGCTGGGCGAACGGAGGCCGGAGCGAGTTATGTGGTGTTTGGTGGAGTGACAGTAGGATCAACAGGCGCCATAGAACTATCCGGTTTAAATGGCACGAGCGGTTTTGTGCTCAACGGCGCGATGGCGGGGGATCATAGCGGTTTTTCTGTGAATTTTGCTGGAGATATTAATGGCGATGGGATCAGTGATCTCATCATTGGGGCTCCTAATGCCGATCCTTCTGGGCGAGCGGCTGCTGGGGCAAGTTATGTGGTGTTTGGAGGATCGACAGTGGGATCCAGTGGTGTCATTGAGTTGTCCAGTTTGAACGGAATAAATGGCTTTGTGCTCAATGGAGTGAACGAAGTGGGATGGGATGTGAGCGGTATCTCCGTGAGTGCTGTTGGGGATATCAACGCAGATGGGATCAGTGATTTCATCGTTGGAGCGTATCTGACTGATTCAGCGGGACGAATTGATGCTGGAGCGAGTTACGTCGTCTTTGGTGGATCAACCGTGGGATCGACGGGAGTCATAGAACTCTCGAGTTTAGAGGGGGTAAATGGATTTGTGCTCAATGGAGTGGCGGCAGGGGATGAGAGCGGTATCTCCGTGAGAGCTGCCGGGGATATCAACGCCGATGGAATAGATGATTTGATCATTGGTGCTCGGCAGGCTGATCCTGCGGGACG
>MGXQ01000084.1:25387-25529 GCA_001801405.1 Gammaproteobacteria bacterium RIFCSPHIGHO2_02_FULL_42_13
TTATGTGGTGTTTGGGGGAGAAACGGTTGGTTCGAGTGGTGTGATGGAATTATCGAGCTTAGATGGAACCACAGGTTTTGTTTTAAACGGCGTGGCGGCGGGGGATTGGAGTGGCCAGTCCGTGAGTGCTGCTGGGGATATT